>NZ_KV796728.1:0-105580 GCF_001809235.1 Corynebacterium sp. HMSC072A04
GGTTTATCCACACGAAATGTCCCTTAAGCCCATTTATGATGTTTCTCACAGACTTGTCATCTCAAAGAAATGGACATCATGAGAGCATTCGCCCCGTTTTTGACTTCCAGGCAGAGCGCAGTACGCACCTTTTTCGCCGTTTTCGCCGTTGCGCTTCTCGCACTTCTCAGTGCGATAGCCGTGCCAGCGTTTGCACAGAATCCCACGGGCGTCACGCGCAGTGAAGAGCCTAGTTCGGCGTCCGCGGCTGACTCCGAGTCTGCACCGAGTGGAGATTCAGCAGAGGCACAGAGCGGTGCGACGATGCTTGTGCTCGACTCTTCGGGCTCTATGAATGTCCAGGATGCTGGCGGGCAGACCCGCCTTGATGCCGCGAAGGACGCAACGAAGAACTTCGTCTCCGAACTCGGCGGCACCATCCCGTTGGGACTCGTCACGTATGGTGGCACGGTCGACGAAGCCCCTGAGAATCAGGAAGCCGGATGCCGTGATATCCACGTGGTGAGTGGGCCTAAGGAGGACGTGGGGGATTCTTTCACTGGGCCAATCGATGACCTTCAAGCTAAGGGCTATACCCCGATTGGTGATTCCCTGAAGAAGGCCGCCGAAGAGCTGGGCGGTCAGCACGGGACGATCGTCTTGGTATCGGACGGCATTGATACCTGTGCGCCGCCGCCAGTATGTGAAGTAGCCAAAGAGCTTCACGAGCAGGGGGTTGATCTTGTCATCAACACGATTGGCTTCAATGTTGACGAAGAAGCCCGCAAGGAGCTTTCCTGTATCGCAGGTGCCGCAGGCGGCGAGTATCTCGACGCCGGGGACGCAGATTCACTGGCAGCGATGATTAAGAAGGCAGCAGGGCGCGCCGCAGACATTTACAAATCCGATGTCGAGCAGATTGAAGGCAGCGAAGATATTAGCCAACCAACGCAGCTTCCTCGCTGGGAATCCGGAGAGGACTTCATCTTCCGTGCGCAACTGGAGCCGCCGACTAACGGCGGCGAGGATACTCACAAGGATTTTCACGCTGAGTCATGGTCTATTCCCGTCAAGCCTGGGGAGCGCTATGTAGCGACGATGTACAAGACTTTGGACGGCGCGGTGGTTAAGCCGCGAAGTCTCGGAATGTCGGTTTTCTTCGGTGACGGTTCCGAGCCACCGACCGGTAATCATGGAGGTGAACAAGGCTCCATTGAGTGCACTGCTGATCAGGACGAGTTCCATACCTCCATTCGCACAGACGCTTTGCCCAGCGCGAGTGCCTTTACCCGAGAAATGGGCTCCGAAAAGTGTCCAAGTGACGAACTTGTCTTGACCGCGAAGCGAGCGATGACCCATAAGGCTGAGGAACCCCTAGACGTAGAAATCCTCCTCCACCGCATTGACCCTGTGTCCAACATGGATGAGCTGGTGAGCGGGCTGGACAGCGAGGTAGAGGGTGAGCTTCATGCCAATTTTGAAGGCGCTGAAAAGGTTCGCGCGGCTAGCTGGTTCAGCGATGCCATTGAGCTGGAAAGCGGAGACACCATCGAGACCGACATTGTGCGGGGCGAGGCGCAAGTCTTCAAGGTTCCCATGAAGGAAGGACAGCAGCTTGCTGCTGCCTTGAAAGTAGGCGAGATGTCTGATGAGAATGCCTTGAAGTACTCGTCCCTGAATTTGGAGATTCTTAACCCCGCGCGCGAGCGAGCTGGTGACAACGATTATATGTCGGCGTTGAACGAGGGCCAAGAAGTTGCAGCACACTCAGTTATACCGACGGCCTTCGCCAACCGTTTCGGTCAAAGTCAGGCAAACGGGCAAGGAGCCCAAGCTAACTGGTTGGAGGGTGACTATTACATCTTGGTCACCCTAGATGCGGGCACGGATACCGAAAAGGAAGATGAGGTATTCGATGGCAAGCGAGACACGGCGAAATATGCCCTCACCACCAAGGTGTTGGGGGATCCAATCCAAGGGCCCATCTATGAGCCTGTCAAGGACAAGACTGAGGCACCGAAGAGTGATGGTGACGAAGGAAATGTGGACCAAGCAGCAAGCGCCGACGAGGATAAAGGCTTGGGTCTTGGCACCCTAGGATTTCTCTTGGCCGCAGCCTTGGGCATCATTGCGCTTGCCGTCATCATCTTGGTGGTCATCCTTCTTCGCGGGCGTAGACACTAGTGCTACCTGCGGGAACTGCGGCAGAATCCACGCTTGCGTAGGCATAGGGAACTTTTCTGTCGCGTGCAACGACTACTTGATAACCCCACGCACTCCACGTGGGGTTAAGGATTGGCTAGGAGATCCCTCCCAGCGATAGGATGAGGGAACCTTCAATCAAAAGTTTCATCACGCCATCAAGGAGTCATCCAAGAAATGCAGTTGCGTCAGGTCACCACAGTAGTCGCCGCTGGGGCCGTGAGCCTCGTGATTGGGCTGTCCGCGCCACTAGCCGCGGCACATGACTCAGTCATTGGCGGCAACGTGGTGGGTGACGCACCGCTGGAAGAATTCCCCCGTGAAATCACGCTGGAGTTCTCTGGCATTCCTCGGGATGACTTCAACACTTTCGCCGTGAGCGACACAACCTCCGGCGACGTGCTCTTTGATGCCACACCCACCATTGACGGACGAAACCTCACCATTGAGGTTCCCCAGGACATCGAACCTGGTGACGGCGAATACCAAGTAGGTTTTCGCATTACCTCCTCCGATGGTCACTCCACACTCGGCTCGGTGCCGTTCAGCGTAGCTTCCGGTGCTGCCGGAGGGGAGGCAGGCAATGGGTCGTCTGGAGCCTCTGGCCAAAGTGACGCGGATGCTGCCGCGGAAGACGGCGGTGCAGAGGACTCCCAGGACCCCCTGAGCTCCCTGCCCGCAGCTGCTAAATGGATCATTGGTATCGGGGCAGTTCTCGTCGTCGGTGCGGCAGTCTTCGCCTTCGGGGCGAAAACACGTCGCTCCGATGGCGCAGGCTAGGCCACACAGGGCCTCGATGACGCGCGAGCCAATCCACCTCATCCCCTTCAGGTAATTACTCCAGAAAGGCATGTTCCATGCTGAAATCCCGTTCTTTCTTCCGTACCTCCGTAGTTGCTATCGCGGCTGTCAGCCTCACCTTGGCTGGTTGCTCGCCGAGCGAGGAGGACTCGACAGCTACCGCGACGAGCACCGCGGCCAGCGCTGACAGCAGCGCAGAGAAGGGTGCGGAAACCAGCACGTCGGCTTCTTCCTCCGCTGAGTCTGGCGTAACTTTCGAGGATGCTGTCGTGCGCGCCATGGAGAAGGACTCCGATATGACCGCTATCTTCGGCACGCTCCACAACAACACGGACAAGGACATCAACGTAGTTGGCTTCAGCTCTTCGGTGAAGGCTAAGCACTATGAGATCCACGAGGTCGTAGACGGCGTGATGAAGGAGAAGGAAGAAGGCTTCGACATCCCCGCTGGCGAATCCCTCGAGCTCGCGCCGGGAGGTTTCCACTTCATGCTGATGGGCGTGACCGAGCCCGTCATGGCCGGTGAGACCGCAACCCTTACGCTGGAGCTTGCCGACGGTTCCACGATCGAGCTCGGTGACATCCCCGTGCGCACCATTGGTGCCGGCGATGAAGACTACGGCGACATGGGCCACATGAACCACGGCGATATGGACCACGGATCCATGGACCATGGTGAGCACATGGACCACTCGGAATCCGCAGACGCGTCTGACATGAAGAAGGAAGAGCACGCGCACTAGAAACCAGCGTGTTCCGGGCCAAGGTAGGCAAGAAATCGGTTCTCACGAGATAGGGAGAAATCAAAAATGAGCGGGTTCGAGGAACCTGTCAGTCGGCGTGGACTGCTCGCCGGAAGCGCTGTGGCGGCAAGCGCGGTAGCGCTTGCAAGCTGTGCGAAAGGGGATGAACCTGGACAGGCATCTGCTGATGCCTCCGCGGATGCCTCTCGCGCAGCGCAGGCTGGGGACGCCGGCAGCACAGGCCCGGAAAACCGCGAGGAGACCATGGGTGGCGATATCGTCGCCTTCGACGGCAAGCACCAAGCAGGCATCCAAACTCCGGTCCAGGCGCACGTGGAGCTGGTGGGCTTTAACCTCAAGAAGGACACCACCGCTCGCGGCGCGGCCGCGTTGATGCGCCTGTGGACGGAGGACGCCCGTCGCCTCTGCACCGGTGAGAACCCGTTGGGCAGCCTCGAACCCGAATTGTCTACCACCCCAGCAAACCTCACCGTCACGTGCGGTTGGGGAGAGGGATTCTTCGACACGGTGGACGTCGCCAAGCCCAGCTGGCTGCGCGATATCCAGGCTTTTGACCATGATGACCTCCGCCCGGAATGGGGCCAGACAGATATCGTCCTGCAGATCTGTAGCGATGATCCTTTCACTGCCGCCTTCGTGTTGCGGCATATGACCCGTGCGGGCAAAGATTACGCCGACGTTGCGTGGATCCAGCAGGGATTCAGCCATGCCTATGGATCTGCACCGAAGGGTGTTACTCCCCGCAACCTCTTCGGGCAAAAGGACGGAACGGTTAATCCCCGAAGCGAGGAAGACTTCAACGAGCAGGTGTGGATCGAAGACGGCCCCTTCGCCGGCGGCAGCGCCATGGTGGTACGCCGCATCCACATGAACCTGGACACATGGGAGCAGCTTGATCGCGCAGCACGTGAGAACTCGACTGGGCGCACTCTCGATACCGGAGCTCCTATAGGTGCTAAGGACGAGTTCGACCCGGTGGATTTGGACGCCCGCAATGAGTTTGGGCTCAAAGCCATTGATGAGAACTCTCATGTCGCCAGAGCGCATCCGCCGGCGGAGCATCCAGAGCAAAAACTGTTGCGTCGCCCGTATAACTACAACCTGCCGCCGACTCCGGAGACCACCCAGCGCGGTGAGCTCAGCAACGCCGGGTTGATCTTTATTTGCTACCAGAAGGACCCGACGACACAGTTTGAGCCTATTCAGGCGCGCCTTGACGAAGCTGATCGGCTCAACGAGTGGATCACCCACATTGGTTCGGCCGTCTACTACATGCCGGCCGGAACTGAAGGCGAAACCTTCTGGGGCGAATCGCTCATACGCAGTTAAGAGGGGTAGACTAAGCCGCTGTAACTTTCTCGTTGAGTGCTGCTCGGCCAGGTATGTCGAGCGGCGCGTGAGCGCAAAGGAGCGCACCAAGTCATGGCGGAAATGATTCCAGCAGTCCCGGTGAACTACGACCCGATCACGGTCCCGGCCGGGACTGCCGTGGGAGCAGCGATGCGCGAGCATGAGCTGCCCAACAAGGGCCCCGAAGCAGTTGTCGTCGTCCGCGGCGCCGACGGCACCCTCTACGACCTTTCCCACACCCCGGACACGGACGCCGAGTTCACCCCGGTTGCTGCCTGCGAGGAAGATGGCCGCGCCGTTATCCGCCACTCCTGCGGACACGTCATGGCCCAGGCAGTACAGGCGGAATTCCCCGGCACCAAGCTGGGCATTGGCCCGGCCATCGAGAATGGCTTCTACTTCGACTTCCAGACCGCTGAGCCCTTCACCCCAGAGGACCTCAAGGCCATTGAGAAGCGTATGAAGAAGATCATCAAGGGCGGCCAGCGCTTCGAGCGCCACGTCTATGCCACCACCGAGGAGGCTGAGGCGGCATTGGCCAACGAGCCCTTCAAACTGGAGCTGGTCCAGGACAAGGGCAACGTGGACCCAGATTCCGATGAGGCCGCCGAGGTGGGTGCCGGAGATCTGACCCACTATGACAACGTCAACCCGCGCACCGGCGAGGTGGAGTGGTTTGATCTCTGCCGCGGCCCGCACGTGCCGACCACCAAGTACATCCCGGCATTCACCCTGACGCGTTCCTCTGCTGCCTACTGGCGCGGTGACCAGTCCAAGGCTGGTTTGCAGCGCATTTATGGCACCGCCTTCGAATCCAAGGAGGCCTTGGAGTCCTACAAGACCATGGTGGAAGAGGCCGAAAAGCGTGACCACCGCCGCCTGGGTGCTGAGCTGGACCTATTCTCCTTCCCGGATGAGATTGGTTCCGGTTTCCCGGTATTCCACCCCAATGGCGCTACCGTGCGCATGGAGATGGAGGAGCACTCCCGCCGTCGCCACATCGCGGACGGCTACTCCTTCGTGTCCACCCCGCACCTGACCAAGGGAGACCTGTTCAAGAAGTCCGGTCACCTGGATTTCTACGCGGATGGCATGTTCCCGCCGATGCAGCTCGACGGTGAGTGGGACGAGGATGGCAACTGCACCAAGCAGCCGCAGGACTACTACGCCAAGCCGATGAACTGCCCAATGCACAACCTCATCTTCGCCTCCCGCGGCCGTTCCTACCGCGAGTTGCCGCTGCGCCTCTTTGAGTTCGGAACGGTCTACCGATACGAGAAATCTGGCGTTATCCACGGCCTGACCCGCGCTCGCGGCTTTACCCAGGATGACTCGCATATTTACTGCACCCCGGAGCAGCTCGAAGAAGAGTTGACCAAGGTTCTGGAGTTCATCATTTCCTTGCTCAAGGACTACGGCCTGGATGACTTCTACCTTGAGCTGTCCACCAAGGACCCGAACAAGTACGTTGGCTCGGATGAGATCTGGGAGCGCTCGACGAAGATCCTGCAGTCGGTGGCGGAGAAGTCCGGCCTTGAGCTGGTCCCGGACCCGGCAGGCGCGGCCTTCTACGGCCCGAAGATTTCCGTTCAGGCTCGCGATGCCATCGGCCGTACCTGGCAGATGTCCACCGTGCAGCTGGACTTCAACCTGCCTGAGCGCTTCGAGCTCGAGTACACGGCGTCGGATGGCTCCAAGCAGCGCCCGATCATGATTCACCGTGCGCTCTTCGGCTCCATCGAGCGTTTCTTTGGCGTGCTCCTAGAGCACTACGCGGGTGCATTCCCGGCGTGGCTGGCTCCGCACCAGGTGGTGGGCATTCCAGTCGCTGATACCTTTGCCCCGCACCTTGAGGAAGTTTGTGCACAGCTGCGTGCACGCGGCCTGCGCGCTGACGTGGATACCTCCGATGACCGCATGCAGAAGAAGATCCGTAACCACACCACCGGCAAGGTGCCATTCATGCTTCTGGCCGGTGAGCGTGACGTCGAAGCGGGTGCGGTCTCCTTCCGCTTCCTCGACGGCACCCAGGTCAACGGTGTGCCGGTCGAGGCGGCAATCAACGTCATCGAGGCGTGGGTTCGTGAGCGCAATAACGAACAACCGACCAAGGACAGCATCGCCGAGCGCGTCTAGATGCATATGCATCTAGGCAGAGGCTAGAAAGGGAGAACATACAGAGTGGGAGAGTACGTCGATACCGGCCTGGGAACGCCCGACCGCTTAGAGCGCCTGTGGGCGCCGTACCGCATGAGCTACATCAAGCGTGAGGGCGGCGCCGGCGACGTGCCGAAGAAAGCCCACAATCCGTTCGTGGAGATTCCGCAGATGTCGGACGAGGACGGGCTCATCGTGGCCCGCGGCGAGCTTGTCTACTGTGTGCTCAACCTCTATCCCTATAACGCTGGGCACATGATGGTCATTCCGTACCGTCAAGAATCTGAGCTGGAAAACCTTACCGAGGAGGAATCCCGTGAGCTCTTCCAGTTTGCCCAAGCAGCTATCCGGGTTCTCAAGAAGGTCTCCGGCCCCGATGCCGTCAACGCTGGATTCAATCTGGGGCGCGCCTCCGGTGGATCGGTGGGGCAGCACCTGCACATGCACATTGTTCCGCGCTGGAGCGGGGACTCTAATTTCATGACTATCGTGGACGGCGTCAAAGTGCTGCCGCAGCTCCTCAAGGACACCCGCTCCCTGCTGGCGCAGGGGTGGGCGGAGCTCGCCGCCGAGGGAATTATCTCAGGAGAAGCGCATGCTTAGTGTTCATGGGCGCAAGCCCGCCGCCGTGGTTGTGGTACCGGTGGCCAAGCTCTTCCTCAAGATGGGCCTGACTCCCAATATCGTCACCATCGTGGGGACGATTGTCACCATTGCTATCTCGGTCATCCTCATCCCGCTCGACCACCTTTTCGCCGCAGCGCTACTCTCGGGGCTTTTCGCAGCCTTCGACATGCTCGACGGCACCATGGCACGCCTGACTACGGGCGGTTCCAACTTCGGAGCTACTCTCGACGCCTCCTGTGACCGCATTACCGACGGCGCATTGTTCGCAGCGATTGCCTTTTGGATGGTGTACGTCGACAATGCTCACCCGCTTAACTTCGCCGCCTGCATGGTGGTGCTCGTGAGCTCCCAGGTCATTTCCTATGTCAAGGCGCGCGGTGAGGCCTCCGGCTTTAAGATGGTCGGCGGACTCGTCGAGCGCCCCGAGCGCCTGATTCTGGGCCTCGGCGGCGTGGGTCTGGAGGGACTGGGGGTTCCTTATGCCCTAGAAGTCTCGCTCTGGCTCCTAGCTGTCGGTTCTGTCTTCACCATTTACCAGCGCATGCGCCAAGCGGCGCGCCAGGACACTAAAGCGCGTTTCAAGAAGGATCTTTAGCCTAAGTAATCGCTCCGCTCAGCCGGCACCCGACCCCGGCCCGCACAGAAAGGCTTCTCAACCGTGGCTCTAGTGGATCGTGAACGCCTGACGGCCGCCGCGTACATCGCGTGTTGGAAAGTTGTACGTTTTCTTCCGCAACCGCTGGCAGCCTGGTTGTTTGAGCGCGGCGCGGATGTGGCCAGCGACAATGGAAAGGGCATGGAGCAGCTGCGCCGAAACCTCAGCCGCGTGGTGGGCGCCGAAAACGTGACGCGCGAGCTGGTGCGTGACTCGATGCGTTCCTACATGCGTTACTGGCTCGAGGCCTTTCGCCTGCCTGCCATCCACTCGGACCCCGAGTTGCAGAAACGTCTATTGGCAGGGCTGCGCGGCAAGGAGCACGCGGACGCCTCAGTGGCATCGGGCCGCGGGGTGATCTTCGCCCTTCCGCACTCCGGCAATTGGGACATGGCGGGTGTTTTCTGCGTGGGTCACTATGGCGGATTCACCACCGTGGCCGAGCGCCTAAAACCCGAGGCGCTTTTCGACGCTTTTGTGGACTACCGCGAGAGCCTTGGCTTTACCGTCTTGCCGCTGACCGGCGGAAGTTCCTCGCCTTTTCCGCGTTTGAAAGACACCCTGGAGCGTGGTGGCGTGGTGTGTTTATTGTCCGAGCGTGACCTCACACGCACTGGTGTGCCGGTAGACTTCATGGGCGAAGAAGCCAACGTTGCCGCAGGCCCCGCCCAACTCGCCATCGAGACGGGAGCGGCCCTTCACGTGGTGCACTCGTGGTTCGATGGTAAGGAATGGGGCTTGTCCGTCAGCCCCGAGGTGGAAGTTACCACTCTTCACGAGACCTGCCAGCGGCTCGCAGAAGGCTTCGCAGAAAACATCCGAGCGCATCCAGAGGATTGGCACATGCTGCAGCCGCATTGGAACGCCGACGTAGAACGTCGGCGGGCGGCGCGCGCGAAGAAATAGAAAGGCAGAACACATCATGCGGATCGGTATTATCTGCCCCTATTCCTTCGACGAGCCTGGCGGCGTTCAGGCCCACATCCTTGACTTGGCTACTGTTTTTATTGAACAGGGTCATTATGTGGAGGTGCTGGGGCCGGCGTCGGCAAGCACGCAGGTCCCCAGCTTTGTGCGGAAGGGAGGCTGGGCGGTGCCGATCACCTATAACGGATCTGTGGCCCGCCTGTCCATCGGCCCGCACGTGCGCCGCAACATCAAGCGCTTCATCCGCGAGGGCAACTTCGATATCCTCCACATTCACGAACCGAACTCCCCAAGCTATTCCATGGCAGCCTTGGCACTGGCGCGCGGGTCGATCGTGGCGACGTACCATGCATCCGCCTCCAGTTCTCTCGCGCTGACTCTGGCCAAGCCTTTCCTGCGCCCATATCTGGAAAAGGTCCGGGGCGGGATCGCGGTCTCGGAGATGGCGCGGCGCTGGCAGGTGGAGCAGCTTGGCGGTGACCCCGTGCTTATCCCCAATGGCGTGGATACCTCCGTGTATGCCCTCGAGCGGGAGCGAGCTGAGCGTGAGCGACGCGATTCGGAGATTGAAATTGTGTTTTTGGGACGCCTCGATGAACCGCGCAAGGGGTTGGACATTCTTCTCGAGGCCCTGACGCTTCTCCCAGAGCCCGTCCGCGTGACGGTCATGGGAGGAGGGCATCCGCGAAGCGCCCCAGGGGTTGAATTCGTGGGCCGGGTCAGCGATGCCGAGAAAGCAGCCATCCTCGGGCGTGCCGATATCTATGTGGCGCCCAATACTGGAGGCGAAAGTTTCGGCATCGTCCTCGTCGAGGCGATGGCCGCCGGCTGCGCGGTCGTGGCTTCAGATTTGGAGGCCTTCGCCGCGGTGTGCAACGTCGATTCGGACACACCCGCCGGTGCTTTGTTCCGTAACGGTGATGCCACGGATCTAGCCCGCGTGCTGCACGATGTGGTGAGCGATTCCGGCAAGCGGCACGCCTTGACCGCAGCGGGAATGGAGAGGGCTCGCGACTACGATTGGGACCATGTGGCCGCAGCCGTAATGCGCGTCTATGAAACGGTAGCGGACGGAACAAAGGTGCGTGTGTCTTAAATGCCGATCGAAGTTGTCATCATCCTTGCTCTGGCGATTGTGCTCGGAATGTGGGCCCTGTACACAGCACAGCGGCTCAACTCCCTCCACATCCGCACCGATGCAGCGTTAGCGCAGTTGGAGTCCACGCTCGACCGCCGTGCGACGGTCGTGAGCGCGCTGGCGCCGGAGCTCGAGGGCATTGCGGCGCGGGCGGAGTCTACCGAGTTAGCACAGGGGAATTTCGATGAGCGTGCCACCCGGGAGCGGGAGTTGTCCGCAGCCATCCAGCAGCGCTTTGAATCACGCCCGGCCTTGCTTGCCGACGCCGAAGGGCGCATTCACCTAGCTCACCGCTTCTACAACGAAGCAGTCAGCGATACTCGTGCGTTGCGGTTGCGCCCCGCTGTCAAGCTGCTGCGCTTGGGGGGAACAGCGAAGCTGCCTGAGTTTTTCGAACTAAGTCAGATCGACATGTGAGCTGCTCGCGCTGCGCGATACTCGAGGCGGTGCCAGTAGAGAGCCAGAACAGCCATGACGAGGATGAGCTGGTTGCGCAGTACGAGGGCATACACCGGGTTGGGGTCCTCACCGACATAGAACCAGATGTAGTCATAGCCATAGGGGTAGATGACGGTTCCCAAAGCCGCTGTTCCCACGGCGAGGACGGCCATGATGGTGCGTACCCCTTTGATATCGGCGGCCCTCTGCCGTTGCCCGGCGGGTGACTTGGGGACGGGGGAGCGAAGCGCCACCGCTAGTATCGGCCCGAGCCACACGATGTACTGCGGGGAGAAGACCTTATTCGTTGCGATGAGAAGCAGAATCGCCGCGATGAAAAAGACCACGGTGGAATGTGGGCTCCAGAACCCCCGTAGAAAGTGCACGAGTGCTACGCCCACGAACCACACGAGGGCCGCGCCCGTCGCGATGGTGCTGATAGCGAGTGCCGTGTCGACGCCGGGACCGGAGATCTCATAGCTCTTCGAGGCCGCGTATCCCATCGTCCACACATTAGGATGGCGATGCGCCTGGTACACGAACCACGTAGCGGCTAGAGACTCAATCTGGAGGCCGCGCTCACCTTGATACGTCAACGGGGATAGAACCCTATCCACGCTGGTCATCGCTGCTACACCGAGGCACAGGGCAACGAGACTTCCAAAGAACGCGGCCAGCCGCTGCCAGGTATCGCGGGAGTTTGCTCTCCCGACAAGCCCGGCAGCGAGGACCCCCGGCCACAGCTTCGCGGCGGTGGCCCACGCCAACAAAGCTGAGGCGAGCCGCGGGCGGGTAGCCAGAAGCGCGCCCGCGCCGGCAACCAGCAAGGCAGGATAGAGATCGAGCCGCCACGCGAAGACGTGGCCTGCCGCCGTGCCAAAGAACACCCAAAACCATCCGGCGCTATATGCCCCGGGGTTGGAACGGTGATGACGTAGGAGAAGGGCGAGGAATGCGCCGTCGGCAAGCAGCACCATTGCCGTAAAGCCGATGGCATAGGCCTCGAAGTCGTCGCCGGTAATCCACGCAAGGAGGACGCTGGGCCAGGTGCCCACCTGGGGATATTCCGTCATGTCACGGGGGTTATCCCCGTATACGCCCGCGAGGTAGTACCGGACATCCCCGAGCGGACCCGTTTCGTTGACGAGTAGGTAGATAAGGAAAAGGCGTGCCAGCACCCACCCAGCCCAGATAGTCGGGACTTTAGCGATTATTTTCAATGGCGGATTCGACGTCGACGGGTGGGCCCAAAAAGAGAAGGATGCTAAACACTACGGCAACGACGAGCAGCGCGATGAGCGCGGTGCGGACGGGGTGGCGCACTGCCTGGGCTAAGAGCTTGTCGAAGAAATTCTGCGGCTCCGCGTCATCGCTAAACCGCCACGGACCAGCAACGAGCCCGCGCCGCGACACCCACAGCGCAAAAGGCAAGGCTGCGAAAGGAATCACGGTGACAACCAGGCCCAGGATCCCGATACCCAATGGCCACCGGTTGTTGATCCACACCAGGGCCGTCATGAGCAAAAAGCACAGGAAGCCGAAGCCGTGGATACCTCCCGCAAGTGGGGTGAGTGCTGCGGTGGTGCCCGAGTACTTGAGGATCATCGAGAGGATCAGCAATCCCCACGTGACCATTTCCAGGTAAGCGGCTACGCGGTGCACGCTGTGCGGCGTGGTTGAAGTCATGCGGAATATAGTACGCAACCTCCGGGGGTGGATCAGCACGTGAGTAGGATAGTCGGGGTTAGTGTGGCGGGCGCCATATCGCGGCGAACGCCACAACGCACAAGGAAGGGAGCAAGACATGGCAACGGTGGCCCAGGCGGTCGACCTCGAGCGAATCGGCGACGACGAGTTCCGCGGCCCTGTGGTTCCATCGCTTATTACGCGCACCTTTGGCGGGCAAACCATGGCGCAGGCGCTCCGCGCGGCGCAGCTCACCGTTGACGACAAGTTTGCCCACTCCATGCACTGCTACTTCGTGGGGCCGGGCGATTCTGGCGCTCCCACCACCATTCGGGTCGAGCGGATTAGGGATGGCCGCTCTTTTGCGCACCGACACGTACGGGTCTTTCAAAACGAACGCTTGATCTTCATGCTCAGCGCTGGTTTCCAAGCGCCAGGGGACAGTGGTCCAGAGCACCAAGCAGACATGCCGCAGGTGCCGCCACCGGAGAGTATTAAGGACTCGCCCTATTCCACCCGAATCATCTTGAAAGAGTGGGAAGACTGGGACGTGCGGCTTGTCCCGGATGCGGACCGCGACGCGATTGCCGCGGAAACCACCGGTGCCGGGTTTAGGAATATTTGGTTCCGTAACACTGGTGACTTTCTTACCACTGCCGACCAGTCTCTCCACCAGGCGGCGCTGCTGTATATGTCGGACATGACGCTGATTCGTACAGCATTGCTTCCGCACCAGGGCGAGAGGATTCAGCTAGCCAGCCTGGACCATTCTCTGTGGTTCTTGCGGCCAGTTCGAGTGGATGAGTGGATGTTGTATTCGCAGTCTAGCCCGTCAGCACAAACCGGGACGGGGCTAGCAGAGGGCAAGATCTTCAATCAGCGCGGCGAGCTACTGGCCGTGGCGATGCAGGAGGGCCTGACGCGCATCCTGCATCCGGACGCCGAAGGCTCAAGCGCCAACGGGAATTGGCAAAACGTTTAGCCACCGGGGGTCAGCACCACGGCGTGCGAGACGCACGCGCGGACCCCTGTTCCGGTGGATCCAGGACAAGGCCGTATAATTGCAGCAGTTTCTACAAGCTTTTTATATAGCCACATCGAAAGGGATGACATGGCAGGCCACTCTAAATGGGCAACAACGAAGCACAAGAAGGCGGCGAACGATGCCAAGCGTGGCAAGGAATTTGCCAAGCTGATTAAGAATATCGAGGTGGCCGCCCGCACCGGTGGCGGTGATCCCGCCGCAAACCCAACCCTTGATGACATGATTAGGAAGGCCAAGAAGGCCTCTGTTCCTAACGACAACATTGAGCGCGCCCGCAAGCGCGGCTCCGGCGAAGAAGCCGGCGGTGCCGATTGGGAAACCGTGATGTACGAGGGCTATGGCCCGAACGGTGTTGCCATGCTCATCGAGTGCTTGACGGATAACCGCAACCGCGCGGCGACGGACGTGCGCACCGCCATGACCAAGAACGGCGGCAACCTCGGAGAGTCCGGCTCCGTGGCGTACATGTTCGCCCGCACCGGCTTGGTGTTGGTGGAAAAGGGAGAGCTTAGCGAAGACGACATCCTGCTCGCTGTGCTGGAGGCTGGCGCTGAGGAGGTCAACGACAACGGCGAGAAGTTTGAGATTACCTGTGCACCGGGTGATATCCCCGCCGTGCGCGAGGCGCTCGTTGCTGCCGATATCGAGGTCGATGACACCGATACCGATTTCCGCGCCTCGGTCGAGGTGCCGCTGCAGGCAGATGATGCCCGCAAGATCTTCCGCCTCATCGACGCTCTTGAGGATTCGGACGATGTCCAGAACGTTTACACCAACATGGACTTGAGCGAAGAGGTCCTCGCCCAGCTGGACGAGGACTAACGCGGCTAGTCGAGCTTGAGGCCTTCCATGCCATGAGCAGTTACCGTCTCTGACAGCGGGGCACGGCCCGGGGATGTGTTGAACACAGGGCTGGACTCGTCTGCAATGCCGAAGGTCAGGGCGGTGACAAGCTTGTGCTCCTCGTCCACTCCGAGGAATTCACGGACGGTCGGGGCGAGGAGCGAAATCATGCCTTGCGGGACACCGCGGTAGCCGTGCGCTTGAAGCGAGAGCAAGAAATTCTCCGCATAGGTACCTTGATCAAAGGCAGCGCGGATACGGTCGCCCATTGGGGGAATGAAGAGCAAAGCCGTGTGTGGGGCGCCGAAGAAGCGAAGGTTCTCACGGACAAATTCCGTGCGCGCTTCCTTATCCTCGCGCGCAATACCGAGGAGACCGTACATCTTGGCTGCTAACGCCTGCGAGCGCTGCGGGTGGACGCCCTGACCGTAGTCAATCGTGAAGTCCGGGTTGATTCCATTCTTATCGAACTCAGCAATGAGAGCCGCGCTCAAGTCCTGCAATGCCGTACCGCCAACCAGGTGCACATTCCAGGGTTGGGTATTGGAGTTGGAGGGGGCGGATTGGGCGTCGATCAGCACCTGTTCTATAACCGCCGCGGGGGATGGGGTCCGGAAGGAACGCGCGCGCGGAATGGCGGGAACGAATGAATTCAGAAAAGCCATTAGGATGTTGAGACATGCGCGCCACTCTATGCCCCACAATCTGAGGGAGTGTATTCGGCTCGGGGGACTGCCTGCACTAGAACGCATGTGTGTACACTGTTTCTAAATAAACAAGTGGTTGTATAGGGTGAGAATAAAAAGGGCGAGGAGGCAGCCGTGAACTTGGAGGGGTTGCGTGTCATGGGGATTGATCCCGGTCTGACGCGTTGTGGCCTGTCTGTTGTCCAAGCCGGACGTGGGCGCACGGTCATTCCCATCGCCGTGGGCGTCGTCCGTACGCCCAGTGACAAGGATCTGGGAGAGCGCCTTAAGCGGCTGTCAGTCGCGGTCCGGGAATGGATGGATGACTATAAGCCGGATGTCGTGGCGCTCGAGCGCGTATTCGAACGCGGTCAGGTGTCAACCGTGATGCAGACCGCGCACGCAGTCGGGGTCTTGGTGCTTGCAGCCGCAGAGCGCGACATCCCAGTACACATGTACACCCCTTCGGAGGTGAAGAAGGCGGTGTCGGGCAACGGGCGCGCTGATAAGAAGCAGATGACCGCCATGATCACCCGAATTCTGGGGCTCAGCGAGTCGCCTAAGCCAGCGGACGCTGCGGATGCCTTGGCCCTTGCCGTCTGCCACTGCTGGCGTGCGCCGGCCCTGGCATGGATGAGCGGGGGTGATCCGAGTGCTGGCGTGGGGGCTGGGGCACGAACGAGCGGTGTGCGCGGCACCTCACCACGCACCGCGTCCGTTTCTCGGGCAGCGAAGACGACCTCTTAAGCTATGTGGTACATCCACTCGAACCAAGGAACCTAAATAATGATTGCATCTTTGCGCGGAACTGTCCTCGACATCCAGCTTGATCATGCCGTGCTCGAATGCGCCGGCGTGGGATACAAGGTGCTGGCCACCCCAGCCACACTGGGCACGCTCCAGCGTGGTGAGGAAGCCCGAGTCATGACCACGCTCGTGGTGAAAGAAGATTCGATGACGCTGTACGGGTTCACCAGCCAGGATGACCGCGACATGTTTCACGTCCTCCAGACGGTCTCTGGGCTGGGGCCCAAACTGGCTCTAGCCGCGTTGTCCGTGATGAGCGCAGGCGATTTGGCCCAAGCAATTGCGGGGGAGGAGGCTGCACGGCTGCAGAAAATCCCGGGGGTAGGAAAGCGCGTGGCGCAACGCTTGATCCTAGAACTCAAGGAGAAGGTGCAGGCGTTTGCACCCACGGACGGTGCTGATCCTGCGGCCTCCGCCCCTGCGGCTGCCGGCCCCGTGGTGGAGGATGTCGTTGAGGCGCTTATTGGGTTGGGCTTTACAGACAAGATGGCTCGACCGGTGGTGGAATCGGTAGTGGCTGAGCAGCCCGATGCGGCGACGCCGGTGGTGCTGCGAGCAGCCCTCAACCAACTCGGGGCCAAAAAATAGGGGAGAGTGGACGACATGTCAGATGTAGAACGCACTGAGTTTAAGCTGCCGGAGGGGATGGATTTAACCTCGCCTCCGCAGCGTAACCAGGATGTGGACGCCACAGAGCAACAAGGCGAGCACGATATTGAGCGCTCACTGCGCCCGAAATCCCTCGATGAATTCATCGGCCAGCCCAAGGTGCGCGAACAGCTATCGCTCGTGCTCAATGGCGCGAAAAACCGTGGTGTCACCCCGGATCACGTGTTGCTCTCCGGCCCGCCTGGGCTGGGCAAGACCACGATGGCGATGATTATCGCTCAAGAACTGGGAAGTTCCCTGCGCATGACGTCCGGCCCCGCACTGGAGCGGGCCGGAGACTTGGCCGCGATGCTGTCGAATCTCATGGAAGGTGACGTGCTCTTCATCGACGAAATTCACCGCATCGCCCGTCCCGCGGAAGAAATGCTCTACATGGCAATGGAGGATTTCCGCATCGATGTCATCGTGGGCAAAGGCCCTGGGGCGACCTCCATCCCGCTGGAAATCCCACCTTTTACTCTGGTGGGAGCGACGACGCGCGCGGGCATGCTGACTGGTCCGTTGCGTGACCGCTTCGGTTTCACCGCGCAGATGGAGTATTACGATACCGAGGACCTCACCCGAGTGATTACCCGAGCAGCGCGAATCTTGGAGGTTGATATCGACCAGGATGCCGCGGTGGAGATCGGCTCCCGATCGCGCGGGACGCCGCGTATTGCTAACCGGCTGTTGCGTCGTGTGCGCGACTATGCCGAGGTCAACGGAGATGGGCACATTAATGTGGCAGCTGCCCAGGCAGCGCTTCGGGTCTTCGACGTTGATGAACGTGGGCTGGACCGTCTTGACCGCGCGGTGCTCGAGGCCCTCATTAAGGGACACGGCGGTGGACCCGTGGGGGTTAATACGTTGGCTATTGCGGTGGGCGAGGAACCGTCAACCGTCGAGGAGGTCTGCGAACCCTACCTCGTGCGCGCCGGAATGATCTCCCGCACCGGGCGTGGCCGTGTTGCCACGGCAGCGGCCTGGCAGCACCTGGGCCTTGAGGCGCCCGAAGGAACTGTCGGCGGGACACTCTTCTAATCGTCCCGGCAATTGGCCGGGAGGCGGGCAGGTCTGGCACACTGGCCTTTTATGAACGGAACCCAACTTATTCTTCTCCTTGTTCTCGCCGTCCTCGTCATTTTGCCGAGCTTCATGTCCATGCGCGCGCAGCGCAAGCGCCAAGCGCAGATGAAGGAGCTCCAGTCCTCGTTGCGCCCAGGCTTAGACGTGATTACGGCCGGTGGCCTGCACGGAACCGTGGTGGAGGCCCGCGGTGAACAGGTTGATTTGCGAGTCAAGGACGGCACGGTGATGACCTTCGACACCATGGCCATCGTGCGCTCCGCGGAGCCGATTGCTTCCCAGAACGAAGCAGCGGCTGAGCCGGAGGAGGGTGAGGACGAACGCTTTCCGAAGCTCTAAAACAAGTTGCACTCGTCACACTGCGGGTGCCTCACCTTAAACCTGTTAAGGATTATGCCGGTCCATGACGTACGATGATGGACTGTGCTTTAGTCATGGTGGCGCCGCGACACTCAGCACGTGCGTGGCAGTGGCTGCCATGACCCATGATTTTTAGCCCTGTTCCTCACAACACAGGAGATCTTTGTGTCCGCTTCGAAACGTGGTGGCGTTAGCAGCCGTCAACGGCAATGGCCCAGACGAGCAATGGCGCTCTTTGTGCTCATCGTCATTGTGGTTTACGCCCTTATCTTCCTAACCGGCGATAAATCGCCGACTCCCAAGCTCGGCATTGATTTGCAGGGCGGTACGCGAGTAACCCTCGTTCCGCAGGGCGAAGACCCCACCCAGGATCAGCTGCAGCAGGCACGCAACATCCTGGAGCAGCGTGTCAACGGTATGGGCGTCTCCGGCTCTGAGGTCGTTATCAGCGGCTCTAGCCTGGTCATTACGGTGCCGGGCGAAGACGCTTCCCAGGCGCAGGCTGTAGGCCAAACCTCGCAGCTGCTGTTCCGCCCAGTGGGTGAACAGCCGATGCCGGACTTGGACAAGCTTGAAAAGACCATGACGGATATGGCGAACCGCTGGGTCAAGTTCGGCGTCGTGGCACCGGAGCAGGCGAATGACGCACTGGCCTCTATCCACGACGCGCTTAACCAGAGCGCCGATGCTGCCCAGGGTGAGGATAAGAAGGAAGAAAACAAGGACGCGAAGAAGTCTCCGGCCCCGACCGTGAGCGAAAAGCCGCTTCCGGACCCAGCAAACTCTCTGGAAGAAACCGAACGTCGCGACCAGGTTAACGAGGTTCTTCTCAAGGACCGTCAGTCCGAGGATCCCACCGTTCAAACCGCGGCCCTGGGCCTGATGCGGTGCGATGCCGATTCCGATCCGCTGGCCGGCACGGACGATCCGGCAAAGCCGCTCGTGGCGTGTGACTACTCGAACCAGCAGCCCTATATCCTGATGCCGGCTCCGCTGCTGGATGGCATTGAGGATCCACACGGTACCCGCCTGACCGGTAACGAAATCGATACCCAATCCCCAATTCAGGGCGGTCTCAACGGCCAAACCGGCCAGATGGAGATCAGCTTCGCATTCAAGACTGGCGACGGCCCCAACGGCTCTCAGACGTGGTCCACCCTGACGCAGGAGTACCTGCAGAAGCAGGTGGCCATCACTCTTGACTCCGCCGTTATTTCCGCACCGGTTATCCAGGGTGCGACTCCGGTGGGTTCTGCCACGTCCATCACGGGTGATTTCACGCAGGAAGAAGCCCAGAACTTGGCCAACAACCTCCGCTACGGTGCGCTCCCGTTGTCCTTTACGGGCGCTAACGGCGAGCCGGGCGGAACGGTGGAAACCGTGCCTCCGTCACTGGGTAAGGCAGCTCTTGAGGCAGCGCTTATTGCGGGTATTGTCGGCCTGATTTTGGTCTCCCTGTATTCCATCTACTACTTCCGCGCACTGTCCGCCGTGGCCTTGCTGGTGCTCATCGCCACCTGTGTCCTGCTCTATGGCGCTCTGGTTCTGTTGGGCCGGTGGATTGGCTACTCGCTGGACCTGTCTGGCATGGCGGGCTTGGTCATCGGTATCGGCGCCACGGCTGACTCATTCGTGGTCTACTACGAGCGCATGAAGGATGAGCTCTTGGGCGGCCGCACATTCCGCTCCGCTACCCGCACGGGTTGGGAACGCTCCCGTGCAACGATCGTCACGGGTAAGGCAGTTACCCTGATCGGTTCCGTCGTGGTCTACTTCCTGTCCATCGGTGCGGTCAAGGGATTTGCCTTCACCATGGGGCTGACCACGATCTTCGACCTCGTCGTATCCTTCCTGATCATGGCACCGCTCATGCAGCTCCTCGGCAGCCGCCCGGCCTTCGCTAAACCATCCATGAATGGCCTTGGTGGCATCTACAACCTTGTGGAGGAGCGCCGTGAACGCGGCTTTTATGCCAAACCGGCCAAGAACCCCGTTGCTACCGCTGCGGATGAGGAGAAGTAAACATGGCTGTCGAAACCACTAACCGCAAGATTTCCCGCTTTGACCGTCTCTACGTGGACGGCAGCGGATTCGACTTCGTGGGCCGGGCCAAAACCTGGTACACCATCGCCGGCGTGCTGCTCATCGCGTCCATTTTGGCCATTGCGCTCCGCGGCTTTAACTTGTCCCTTGACTTTGAAGGCGGTACGAAGCTCAACATGCCGGCGGGAGACCTCAGCACCGAGCAGGTAGAGGAAACCTTCAAGGATGCCACCGGTGTCACACCGGAGCTGGTGCAGATTGTGGGCGCCGGTTCCTCGGAGACATTGGAAATCACCTCCGAGCGCCTGTCCCAGGATCAGGTGAATCGGGCACGCCAGGCCATCTTCGAAGAGTTCCACGTCAAGGATGAAAACGGCAAGCCCAGCCCGGACGCGATCGGTTCCTCGACGGTATCGGAATCGTGGGGTGCCTCGATTACCAAGCGAATGGTCATCGCCATGGCGGTCTTCCTGGTGCTCGCCACTATCTACGTGGCGGTTCGCCTGCAGCGTGATATGGCCTTTGCCGCTATCCTCGCCCTTATCTTTGACGGTGTTTTCATCTCTGGTATCTACGCCCTCTTTGGAATTGAGGTTTCACCGGCGGTCATTATCGGCCTGCTGACTGTGCTTACTTTCTCCCTCTACGACTCCGTCATTGTCTTTGACAAGGTAGATGAAAATACGAGTGGGCTGGAGGGCCAGCGTAAGAAGACCTATGCCGATCTCACCAACCTGGCCATCAACCAGACCGTGATGCGTTCTATCTCTACCTCGGTCATTTCCGCGCTGCCGATTATCGCCTTGTTCGTCGTCGCTGTGTGGTTGATGGGTATCGGTACCCTGCGCGATCTGGCTCTGGTCCAGTTCATCGGCGTTATCGAAGGCGTCTTTTCTTCCATCTTCCTCGCAACGACGCTGCTGGTGACATTGTCGAACCAGCGCAAGAGCGTCAAGAAGCATAACGCTGAGGTCGCCGCTTATCGGGCGGAAGGCGGGGACGCAGACGACGCCGACGATGATTCACCGAAGCCTGCGCGCACTGTGGTATCCCCGGCAGCAGTTTCCCCATCCACGGCCTCCGAGCCCGCAACGAAGCCGCGCGGCGAGGAGTCCGGTGGCGCGTCCTGGCGTCCTGGGCGCTAAATCGTGCGCGCCTCATCAGTTGCGGCACTGCTCGCTGTTGCTCTTACCGTTTCTGCGTGTGGAGCGAAGGAGGACAGGGCAGGCAAGGATGTCCCGCCGCCGCGCTTCGCAGTACTGAGCGACGCCCGCATCGCCACCAGCAATGCGGCTTCTGACTGGGGCGAAGCTGCGGGCGCCGCGCAGCTTGCCAGCCGCGTGTTCCCTGCGTTGTACGTGCCAGGCCCGGCTGGGCAGATGGTTCCGAACTCGGATCTGGCAGATGCTGAGTACGTTCCGGCCGAGAGCGAGGGCGTCGGCGCTCGTGTGGACTTCACGCTCACGGAGCAGGCACGCTTTGCCGACGGAGAACCTGTCACATGTGATGACTACCTTTTGGCGTATATCGCCGGGCAGTTGAGCGAGACCTTTGGCTCCCACCTCCCGTTGGCGGAAGACATAGCCGAGATGGAGTGTGCACCGCATAGTAAGAAGTTCACCGTCTGGTTTAACCCAGATGCTGGTTCGCGCTGGCGCTACCTGTTTGGGCCGGGCACGGTGGTGCCCGCCCACGCGTTAGCTAAGCGAGCAGAGCTCAGCATGGAGGAGCTCAACGCGGCGCTTCACGCCTACGACGTGACGACCTTGCAGCCTGTGGCGGAGGCGTGGCGCGAGGGGTTTTCTACCGAACCAGGCCGTTTCGATCCCGAGCTACAGATTTCCTTTGGTCCTTACAGCATTGATCGCGTCGAGGACGACGGCGCCATCGTACTCACCGCCAACGACAACTACTACGGCGACAAGCCGTCGCTGAAGGAGATCGTCATGCTGCCGAACACGGCGGATGCGGCTGCATTTGTGGCCTCGGACGAGTTGCGCGTGGCCGAGTCACCTACCGCGGCACCGTCGTGGCTGAATCGGGACGCAGAAGGAAAACCGGTCGACGTTAACTCCGTTGCGGGAGGCATGACCGATACTTTGGTTTTCTCCGAAGCCGGCACCTTCGCGCAGCCGTGGGCACGCGCCGCTTTCGCTGCCTGCGTCGATGCACAACGCATGGCAGAAGTTTCCGCAAAGGAATCCGGCGTGGAGGTACCCGCCGTCTCCGTGCGGACAGTGAGCACCAGTGATTCGGTGGCATCACAAATGGCGTCGCTCACCACAGTCCCTGTAGACACCGCCACTGCTTCCGGCCTCGCTGGCTATACGGTCGGCGTCGGATACCTGGCACCTAACCCGCGCTATAAAGCGATGGTGGAGGAGCTACGCGCAGCCTGCGAACCAGCCGGGATTACGGTGGAGGATCGTTCGGGGGATCGTGTATCCCGTGCCCAACTGGACGCCGACCCCTCGACGGGGTTGCCGGAGATCGACGTCTACCTTGGAGCCGTCGACCCGATGCGGGAGTATTCCGCGCCCGCTGCCAGTGTGAAGAACGCTGCGGCTTTACGCACACTGGAACAAGAGCTTTGGGAGGAGCTGCCGTCTATTCCCATTGCCGCGCAGCCCCGAACCTTCATCGTTGATCGCGCTGTGACTGGCGTGGTGCCCTACACTGGCCCTGCGGGTATCGGGTGGAATCTCGACCGCTGGGGCTATACCCGAAATGAAGCAACCGAAACAAAGGAAGAGTCGTGAGCGAGATTTACGTCGCAGCAGCACAAGCCCTGAAAGACAAGGTGCGCCTTGTCCCGGATTTCCCGGAGGAAGGAATCCTTTTCGAGGACCTGACTCCGGTGTTGGCCGATGCTGAATCCTTCGCCGCCGTTGTCGATGGCTTGGCTGAGGCGTGCAAGGAGCTCGGTGCTGACATGATCGGCGGCCTCGATGCGCGCGGATTCCTGCTGGGTTCAGCCGTAGCGTACAAGTTGGGGGTAGGTATTTTGGCCATTCGCAAGAAAGGCAAGCTGCCGCCACCGGTGCTGACCCAGGAGTACGAGCTGGAATACGGTACCGCCGCGCTGGAAATCCCTAACAGCGGCATCGACATCAAGGGCAAGCGCATTGTGCTTGTCGACGACGTCCTCGCCACCGGCGGCACTCTCCACGGCGCCACCTTGCTCCTGGAGTCCGCAGGAGCAGAGGTCGTGGGCAATGTCGTGGTTCTGGAGGTTCAGGGACTGGAGGGCCGCGAGCGCCTGGAAGGTTCTCCGCTGATTGTGCTCAACCAGATGGGGACAAAGGACTAAGGTTGTATGCCTAAGCTACTTCGCGGAGGCAGACATGACGACTGAAAAGCAGGACAAGACTGCATGGCGGCCAGGCGGCGTCCGCGGCATGTCCGCCCGCCTGGCTCGTTCGCTGACGGGCGGCAGAGTAAAGATCAATCCGGCGCTCGACCCGCTGATGTCCATTCACCGGGAATTTCATCCGAAGGCCGACGCGGAACTACTCAATAACGCCTACACCACGGCACAGCGTCTGCACGAAGGCGTTTTCCGCAAGTCCGGTGAGCCATACATCACGCACCCGCTGGCGGTAGCCACCATCGCCGCGGAGATAGGTATGGACACCACGACCGTCGCAGCAGCGTTGCTGCATGACACGGTGGAGGATACCGACTACTCGCTCGAGGATCTGACTCGTGATTTTGGTCCTGAGGTGGCCCGACTCGTCGATGGTGTTACGAAGCTCGACAAGGTTGCACTCGGCGCCGCTGCGGAAGCGGAAACGATCCGCAAGATGATTGTGGCAATGGCTACTGATCCGCGCGTGTTGGTTATCAAGGTGTGCGACCGTCTCCACAACATGCGCACGATGCGCTTCCTCCCGCCGGAAAAGCAGGCTAAGAAGGCACGCCAGACTCTCGACGTCATCGCGCCGCTGGCTCACCGCCTCGGAATGGCCAGCGTCAAATGGGAGCTTGAGGATTTGGCCTTTGCCATCCTGTACCCGAAGAAGTATGACGAAATCGTACGCATGGTGGCCGACCGTGCGCCCTCGCGCGATCGAGCGCTCAAAGAGATCAAGGCTCAGGTTAGCCAGGCGCTGAAGGCCAACGGCATCGAGGCTGAGGTGATGGGCCGCCCGAAGCATTACTGGTCGATTTACCAGAAGATGATCGTGCGCGGCCGTGACTTTGCGGAAATCTTCGATCTTGTGGGCATCCGTATTCTTGTCGATGACATCAACTCCTGCTACGCAGCCATCGGCGTGGTGCACTCGCTGTACCAGGCTCTTCCAGGGCGCTTTAAGGATTACATTTCTTCGCCGCGCTTCGGCGTGTACCAGTCCTTGCACACCACCGTGATTGCGGCCGGTGGCTCCACTCTTGAAGTGCAAGTGCGCACGCACGAGATGCACTACAACGCTGAGTTCGGCGTGGCGGCGCATTGGCGCTACAAGGAAACTAAGGGCAAGAATTCCGGCCACCAGGAAGAAGTCGACCAGATGGCGTGGATGCGCCAGCTGCTGGATTGGCAAAAGGAAGCAGCAGATCCCAACGAGTTCCTCGACTCCTTGCGCTATGACCTGACCGCCAAGCAGATCTTTGCGTTTACCCCGAAGGGCGACGTGGTTAACCTGCCTGCCGGTTCCACCCCCGTTGACTTTGCCTACGCTGTGCACACCGAGGTGGGGCACAGGTGTATCGGCGCCAAGGTCAATGGCAAACTCGTGGCCCTAGAGTCTGAACTCAAGTCCGGCGACAAGGTGGAAATTTTCACTTCGAAGGATCCGAACGCAGGACCGTCGCGGGATTGGCAGGAGTTCTTGGTGTCGCCCCGGGCGAAGACGAAGGTGCGGCAGTGGTTTGCCAAAGAGCGCCGTGAGGAGCATCTTGAAGCCGGGCGCGATGCCCTGGCCGCTGAGGTTCAGCGCGGTGGTTTGCCCATGCACCGCTTGTTCACCGCCAGCTCGATGAAGCAGGTGGCCGAGCAGCTGCACTATCCCGACGTGGATGCGTTGTACACCGCTATCGGCGCGGGCCACGTATCGGCGCAGCACGTTGCTAATCAGCTCATGGCTCTCTTTGGGGATCAAGATGACGCTGTCGATGCCTTGGCTTCGCGCACCCCGCTGAGTGAGCTGGAGAACTCCCGCGCGCAGCATACGAAGGATTCCGCATCCGGCACCGGCATTCTGGTGGAGGGAAGCCCAGACGTCATGGCCAAGTTGGCGAAGTGCTGCCAGCCCGTGCCAGGAGACGCCATCTTTGGCTTCGTTACCCGCGGCGGTGGGGTGTCTGTGCACCGTGCTGACTGCACCAACGCTGAAAAGCTGAAGTCCGAGCCGGAGCGCATGATGCAGGTGGAGTGGGCCGGTGGGCCGAAGTCTTCCGGCGCTTTCTCTGCGACACTGCAACTTGAGGCCATCGACCGCCAGGGCCTGCTCTTTGAGCTGACTCGTATCTTCAGCGAGCAGAGCCTCAACGTTTTGTCGATGACGTCCAACCGCGGCGATGACCACATTGCGACCGTGCGCTTTACCTTCTCGGTGTCCGATACCAAGCAGCTGGGGCAGCTCATGACGACGCTGCGCAACACCGAGGGCGTCTTCGACGTCTACCGCGTCACCGCCTAGGCGAACTGAAGCCCACGGCTAAACCACCGCCCCCTCAACCGGGGGTGTGTGGTTGAACACTGGGTTGCGCTGGGATGAAAACGGGGAAGACGCTAAGTAAACGTGCAGGTGGAGGCGTTAGCGAGCCCTGCGCAACCGTGATGGATGCGTTATAAACGCGTGGACAAGATTCCTCTCATCTTCAGGAGTACCACGTGAATTTCCGCCGCTTTGGCCAGCTGTTGGCCGCCACCACCGTTACCGCCGTTGCCGTCTCCGGCGCACCTGCCTTCGCCGCTGAGGCCGACCAGGTGACCATCTCCGTCACCAACTTCACCGACTTCCACGGCCACCTTGAGCTGGCCGAAAACTTTGATAAGGAAACCGAGGAACTGGTTGGTTACTCCGAGATGGGTGCTGCTCGCATGGCTGCGCTCATCAAGGCCGTCAACAAGGACCAGGAGTACGCCTTGACCTCCTCCGGTGATAACGTTGGCGGTTCCGCTTTCGTGTCTGCGATTTCTGAGGACAAGTACACCAACGAGGCCCTCAATGCTATGAATCTCGATGTCACGGCCGTGGGCAACCACGAGTTCGACAAGGGCGATAAGGATCTTATGGGCCGTATCAAGGACCAGTCCAACTTCCCGATCCTGGGCGCCAACGTCACCAAGGATGGCAAGCCCTTGCTCGATGCTTCCTTCGTCAAGGAGGTAGACGGCGTGAAGGTGGGCTTCGTTGGTACCGTCACTGAGAACACCAAGTACAAGGTGTCTGCTGCGTCCATCCCGGGCGTCGAGTTCTCCGACCCGGTCGAGGCCACCAATAAGGAAGCCAGCCGACTGAAGGAATCCGGCGAGGCCGAGGTTGTTGTGGCGCTCATGCACGAGGATGCTCAGCAGTTCGCTGAGGGCTTCAACAAGGATGTGGACATCCTCTTTGGCGGTGATACTCACGTCAAGACCCAGGGCGAGGTTGCCCGTGAGGGCGCATTGCCGCTGTACTGGGCACAGGGCTACGAGTACGGCAAGGTGCTTAACGACGCCGACATCACCTTCGACAAGGCCGAGAAGAAGATCACCAAGATTGATCTCAAGCAGTACGACGTGGCCGACGCAGAGGTCTTCGCCCAGCTGCAGGGCCTCGAAGACGACCCCGAGGTAGCTAAGGTCGTCGAGGAAGCAAAGAAAGTAGCGGAGATTGAGGGTGCCAAGACTGCTGGTACCACCGAGAAGGCCATGTACCGCGGCTCCGATGAGGGCAAGGACACCGGTTCCAACCGCGGTGTGGAGTCCACCCTTAACAACTTCATTGCGGAAGGTCAGCGCTACGCTCTAGCCAAGCCGGCGGGCAAGGACATCGAAATTGGCGTCATGAACGCGGGCGGTGTGCGCGCCGACCTCAAGGAAGGTGACGTTACATACCAGGACATCTTTGCTGTTCAGCCTTTCGGAAACTCCGTGATTACCGCTGAGGTCAGCGGAGCTGACTTCATCACCGCACTGGAAAACCAGTGGAAGCCTGGCCAGTCCCGCCCACGTCTGGCTCTAGGCCTGTCCAACAATGTCACCGTTGTCTACGACCAGAAGGCTGAGCAAGGCAAGCGTGTTAAGTCCGTCACCATTAACGGTGAACCGATTGACCCGAACAAGAATTACAGCATTGCTCTGTCCTCCTTCCTCGCATCCAGCGATACGGAAGCAGGCGGCGATGGCTTCTTCGAGCCCGGTTCCATCAAGAACCGCAATGACGTTGGCCACATGGACACCCAGGCGATGATTGACTACATTGCGTCCGGAGAGTCCAAGGTCCGCACCGGCCAGGGTCAGATCGGTGCTCACATTGAGGGGGACCTGAAGCCGGGCAGCGAGATTACCATTGACCTGTCTTCCCTGAACTACTCCAACGCTGAGGAGCCGCAGGCTAAGAAGGTCACCGTTGCACTGGGTGACGCTAAGGCTGAGGCAGGCATTGATAACGCAGCACAGCCGGGTGATGAGCAGTTTGGCGAGCGTGGCCGCGCAACCGTCAAGCTCACCATCCCGGAGGGCCTAGAGGGCGAGCAGAAGCTGTCCATCACCACGGATGCTGGTACTAAGGCTGTCCTGCCTATCACCCTTGAGGGCGCGGGTAACGACGAGGACCCGAAGGACCCAGAGAACCCGAAGGATCCGAAGGATAACGGCTCCAACAAGGATGTAGCGTCCTCCGTTGGCCTGGGCGTGGGGATCACCGTAGCGATTGCCGCTGCCATTGCCGCTGTGATTGGCGCTATTAACCTGCCGGCAGGCGCGCTACCGGCTCCGGTACAGCAGATGATTGAGCAGTTGCGCAAGCAGTTCAACATCTAGTCAGTCTCGTTCCTAAAGCCCGCACTGAGGTGCGGGCTTTTCGCATGCGGAAGGTATGGTGGGAAGCTGTGGATACACTGAGGCTATTTGGACGCGAGGCAATGTATCAGCTCGGCATCGAGCCTCACCGCATCCCGGTGGTGATGTTCGCAACGCTGGGCATCTACTTGGCTTTCATGCTCTTGGTCAAGCTTTTCGGTAGTCGGGTGCTGACGTCTATCACGGCCTCAGATGCTGTCATCATCATTATGTTTGGTGCGGTTTCGGGACGCGTCATCGTAGGCAACCCGCCCACGCTTGCCGCCGGCATCATCGGACTGTTTACGCTCATGTTGTTGGAGGCCGCTTTCGGCACCTTCAGACAGCTGGTGAGGTGGTCGAGGTTCATTGACCGAAAACCGGTCCTTTTGGTGTACAAGGGGGAACTGCAAGAGGACAACATGCATTTTGCGCACATCACCGAGAGGGATATCAATTCCGCTGTGCGCAAGGCGGGGCTCGGACGGCGTAGCGACGTCCAGCTTATGATTCTGGAACCGACTGGTCAGATTTCGGTCATCCGCCGTGGCCAGCTTGTCGACGCTTCAGTGTTTAAGGATATCCTCGGCGCCGAGCGCATCGAAGAAGTCGAAGAAGACTCGCAAAAGGATAGCGAATAGATTCTCGCCAGCTGTTAGACCTGCTAACCACTGTGAGGGTTGGAGTCCTGAAGGACGTGCCGAGATACCTTTCTCCATTCCACACGAGAGCGCGAGCCTCATGGGGTGGGGACCAGACTGCCCTACGTGACGAAAACATAGCCCGATCCCCGGGGCGGGAGGGAAAACTTTGGCAACTAAGGCAGCACGTCCAGGGCAGCAGTGTCTAGGGCAGTAACGGTCAAACGGGGGATGGCCAGCCCGCAAAACGAAAAATCTCCTCCGGCGCGTTGAACGCGGGAGGAGACTTACGTGCTTGCGGCTTAGTTGCCAGCGAGCTTGTCGCCGAGACGCAATGCGTCATCCATGGCGCCGATGATGGAGGTGATAACCTTGATCCACTCGCGGATCTCCTTCGGGCTGACGTTGCCCTCATCGTCGGAGGAGAGAGCGAAGAAAGCAGCGGAGGAGCTATCGTTCTCGACCGGAGCAGCGGAAGCAACAGCGGTGCCGGAGAAGGTGATGGTCGCAGCGGTAGCAACGGCAACGAGGGACTTACGGGAGAAGAACTTCATGGTGGAGTGTCCTAATCTTTGGAGAGGGTGGAAAGAGAAACCGAATTACTTCGCGTTAGGAGCGAAGTTCTTCTGGTAGAAGGCGAAGACGGTGCCCAGAGCGCCGATGATGGCGGTGAAGACTGCGATCCAGTCGCGGATCTCAGACGGCTTCATGTCGGTGATGGAGGAACCCTCAGAGTCGTTGGAGGAGGAAGAAGAGGACTCCTCTTCCTTCTCCTTGTCGTTCTCGGACTCGGAGTTGTCGGTCTCCTTGTTGTTGTCCGTGGTGGACTCGGAGTCTGCGGACTCGTTGGTTACGACTGCGGTGTCCTCAGCGGAAGCAACGGACACGCCGGACAGGGAAACGGTTGCAGCGGTAGCGGCAGCAACAAGGGCCTTACGGGAGAAGAACTTCATTCTCGTTCCTTAAGATCTCGGGAATTTCAAAGACCTCACAGATGCTACTGAGACATTGTGCGATTTGCAAGAGATTTGGCAATTAGTTGGTGAGTCTGTGTATCTGCTGGCCGCCGTATGTGAGCTGCGGATATTAAACAGAGGTGCCTGTGGTGGGTGAGTGGTTTGCCAAATGAACTGCTCAAGGCTAAGAAATTCTTAGTACCGGGCGGGGTGGGGCGGAGTGGTAAAGAAATAGCCCCGCTCGCTGAACGCGAGTGGGGCTAGTCACCGTAAAGGGGGTAAAACTTATCCCTCGATGGTTGCCTTGGTGATGCGCACCTCTTCGGCGGGCTCTCCGTCAGACTGTCCATCCTTGACGCCCTTAGCAGCGATAGCGTCGATGGTCTTCTGACCCTTCTCCGTCAAATCACCAAAGTAGGTGTAGGAGGGAGGAAGCGTCGAGTCCTTGTAGTTAATGAAGAACTGCGAACCGTTGGTATCTTCGCCGGCGTTGGCCATCGCGATGGAGCCCTTCGGGTACAGGGCAGGCTGTGCCTTGGCGGCATCGTCAGACTCATCGGTGGGGTACTCGTTGGCAAACTGGAAGCCTGGTCCACCGGCGCCCTGGCCGGTCGGGTCGCCACACTGCAGAACGAAGATGCCGCCATCGGTCATGCGGTGGCACACGGTGTCGTCATAGTACTTGGCCGAAATCATGTCCGTGATTGCGTTGACGGTACACGGAGCTAGGGAGCGGTCGAGGGTCATCTCGATGTCGCCCTGCTTGGTGGCGAAGTTGACGGTCACCTCACCCTTGGCTGGAATGTCCTTGCCGTTAGGCGTAGGCACCTCACGGGAGGCGTCACCTGCTTCTGGGTATTCACACGTTACGGTGTCACCCAGCGGTGTGGCACGCTTGCCGATCAAAGGCTCGGCGGTGGGGGCTTCGGTTGTGGTCTCCGCGGCCGAGCTCTCCTCGGCCTGAATCTCCTCTTCCTCCGACGAGCGGGTAGCCAAGAACCAGATTCCGCCGACGAGGGCAATAATGACGACGGCTGCCATCACAACAACGCCAAGTGGGCGGCTCTTCTGTTTACGGTCGCGGGACTTCAGCTCGCGATCGAGCTGGTTGAGCGCATCATCCAAGCGCTGGCTGTTAGTAGACACCTATGTTTCCTCCACAGTGGTGGTTCACAACTTTCGACTCACCTATCCTAACCGCACCGTCCTACATCATGGCGCGACGCCCCGCGCGTCAGTACGCTTGGGTGCCATGGCTACAACGAATTTTCAGAATGAACCCGTCGAAACCAACGCCGAGCTGCCCAAGGTTGGTGAGGTCCTGCCGGACTTCACCCTTGTCGGTACCGATCTGGCAGAGCTGACCAAGGCAGACTTCGCCGGCAAGCGCCTCGTCGTTTCATGCTTCCCATCCGTCGACACTGGTGTGTGCGCGGCGCAGCTGCGCAAGTTCAACGAGGAGGCGGCTGGACTGGAGAACACTGTTGTTCTGTCTGTCTCTCGTGACCTGCCGTTCGCACAGGAGCGTTTCTGCGCAGCTGAGGGCATTGAGAATGTCGTCAGCGCCTCTGACTTCCGCTCTGACTTCGCGGATAAGCTGGGCCTCGTGCTAGAGGGGTCCCCACTCAAGGGCCTGTTCGCCCGCGCGGTCATCGTCACCGACGAGGACCACAAGGTGACCTACACCGAGCTGGTTCCGGAGGTCACGACTGAGCCGGACTACGACGCAGCTTTGGCATCGCTCAAGTAATGCCCGCTCCCGAAATCTACGGTTTCGCCGCCGGGCCTTATAAAACCAACACTTATGTGGTGGCTAACGGATCCCGGGCGTTCATCGTGGACCCAGGGATGCACACGCGCGAGAAGCTTGAGCAGCTCGCGCGTGAGAAGTCCTTGGAGTTTGAGGCCGTCGTGCTCACCCACGGCCACATTGACCACACGCGCGATGCCGCCGAGTTCGACCTACCGGTCTACATCCACCCAGATGACGCGTTTATGCTTGTGGATGGCTCCGGTGTGTCCCCCGAATCGCAGATGCTCTTTGCTGCCGCCTCCATGAAGCAGGTGGCGGACCGTCGCGACTTGATCGGCGGAGAAACGTTGAATCTGGTTGGCCTTGAGTTCAAGCTGCTCCATGCACCAGGTCACTCGCCCGGATGCGTCATTCTCGTGGCTGAGGAGGTTGCCCTGACGGGCGACGTGCTGTTTAAGGGTTCCATCGGGCGCACCGACTTGCCGCACTCCGACCACGCCGCGATGCAGCGTTCCTTGCGCGGCCCGGTGTGGGGCCTCGATGACTCCCTTGCTATCTTGCCGGGCCATGGCCCGACCACGACTATGCGTCGTGAACGCGCGACTAATCCGTTTCTACGCGCAGCGGGGGATGTACTCTAAAGGGCGTGAGTGATAAGAAGCAGTTCAAAGCCCTGTCCGCGCCCAAAGGTGTGCCGGACTACGTCCCGCCGCAATCGGCCATCTTTGCCAAGGTGCGCGACACCTTCGTGCACCAGGCACACCTGTCCGGCTTCCAACACATCGAGCTCCCTATCTTCGAGGACACCTCGTTGTTCGCCCGCGGTGTGGGGGAGTCCACGGATGTTGTGTCCAAGGAAATGTACACCTTCGCCGATCGTGGCGATCGTTCCGTGACACTGCGCCCAGAAGGCACCGCTGGTGTCATGCGTGCGGTCATTGAACACAACCTCGACCGCGGCCAACTGCCGGTCAAGCTGAACTACTATGGTCCTTTCTTCCGTTACGAGCGCCCGCAGGCGGGCCGTTACCGCCAGCTGCAGCAGGTCGGAGTGGAGGCCATCGGCGTGGATGATCCGGCGCTGGACGCAGAGATCATTGCCTTGGCGGATCGCTCCTACCGCAGCCTAGGCCTGAGCCAATTCCGCCTTGAGCTGACCAGCTTGGGTGACCACGACTGCCGCCCGGCCTACCGCGAGAAGCTGCAGGAGTTCCTGTTCAAGCTGGATCTAGACGAAGAAACCAGGGCCCGCGCGGAGCTGAACCCGCTGCGCGTGCTCGATGACAAGCGCCCGGAAGTCCAGGAGCAGCTTGTCGACGCCCCCCTGATGCTCGACCACCTCAATGCCGAGTGCCGCGAGCACTTTGAGACGGTCACTGGCCTGCTCGATGACATGGGCGTGCCCTACACCATCAACCCGCGCATGGTCCGCGGTCTCGATTACTACACGAAGACCTGTTTCGAATTCGTCCACGATGGCCTCGGCGCGCAGTCCGGCATTGGCGGCGGCGGCCGCTACGACGGGCTCATGGCTCAGCTCGGCGGACAGGAGTTGTCCGGTATCGGCTACGGCCTCGGAGTGGACCGCACGGTTTTGGCCCTGGAAGCCGAGGGCGTGGAGCTCGACGGCGTCGAAGAGCGCGTGGCCGTTTATGGCGTTGCTTTGGGCGCTGCGGCAAAGAAGAAGATGGTCAGCATCATTGATGACCTCCGCAAGGCCGGTATTTCCGCGGACATGTCCTTCGGTGACCGCGGCCTCAAGGGCGCAATGAAGGGCGCTGACCGCGCTAACGCGCGTTTCGCCCTCGTCCTCGGTGACCAAGAGCTAGAGGCCGGCACCGTGGCGCTCAAGGATCTTCGCGCGCACGAGCAGCACGACGTCCCCGTGGGGGACGTCGTCAAGCAGCTTCGTCAGCTGGTTTAGCACTCCACCTGGGAGACGGTGAAGCCCATCGTCTTCGCTAGGCCACCGAGCGAGGTCTCCTTGTACTTGGAGAGCATGTCGCGCCCCGTTTCGGCCATCGTGCGTACCGCGTTATCGAGGGTAACGTGGTGCGTTCCCTCGCCCATGCGGGCTAGGCGTGCGGCGTTGATGGACTTGACGGCACCGATGGCGTTGCGCTCGATGCAGGGAATCTGCACGAGGCCGCCGACCGGGTCGCAGGTCAAGCCGAGGTTGTGCTCAAGCGCGATCTCGGCAGCATTCTCTACCTGCTCCGGAGTTCCCCCAAGCAGTTCGGCCATGCCGGCCGCCGCCATGGAGGAGGCGGAGCCTACCTCACCCTGGCAGCCCACCTCGGCGCCTGAAATGGAGGCATTGGACTTGATGATGATGCCAACGGCACCCGCGGTCAGCAGGTAGCGGCGAGCATCGGCGCGCGTAAAGTCCGCCATGAAGTCGCGGGCATAATGGAGTACCGCCGGTATGATGCCACAGGCGCCATTCGTCGGCGCAGTAATGACGCGGCCGCCGGCGGCATTCTGCTCGTTGACGGCGAGCGCGTAGAGGTTTACCCACTCCATCGCAGAGAAGCCACAGGATTCGTCGTCCTGCTTGGCCAACAACTGTTGGTACATCTGCGGCGCGCGGCGGTTGACGCGCAGGCCACCAGGCAAGATTCCCTTGGTGGAGATTCCCTCGGTCACGCATTCGCGCATAATGTCCCACACAAGGTCGAGGTGTTGGTAGACGTAGTCGAGACCGCCCTCGTCGCGGTGAAGCACAGCCTCGTTTGCCGCAACGATCTCCCAAATGGCCATGTCATTGGCAGCGCACAGGTGAAGCAGGTGCTCACCCGATTGGAACTCATAAGGAACGGTGTCCTCAGCAGTCGCCGCGGCGACACCTGCTGGAACGCCGGAGTCGGTTTGAAGCTGGGCATCAAACTCCTCGCGGGACAGGATGAACCCGCCACCGACGGAGAAATACTCCGCGTTCTCGGCGAGGATGGAGCCGTCTTTGTCCCAAGCAGTGAAAATGAGGCAGTTCGGGTGCTCGGGCACCGGCTCGTTGTTGAATTCGATGCTGTAGTCCACCTCGCCTGCCGGGCCGCTGATGCTGCCCTCGGTAGGGATGAAGGCATCGGCGCGTGGCTCAGCATCGAGCGGAACGGAGAGCGGATCCCAACCGGCGAGGCCTAGAATGACGGCCCGGTCCGTAGCGTGTCCACGGCCGGTAGCGGACAAGGAGCCACGCAGTTCGATGTGGACCTTTGCTGGGTGTTGCTCAAGGGTCTCGAGGAAGGCCTTAGCAGCACGCATGGGGCCCACGGTGTGGGAGGAGGAGGGACCGATACCGATCGAGAAGATGTCGGTCACGCTAATTGTCATGGGGGGTTAAACCTCCTTAGAAGCGTTAGATAAGTTACGCCTTACGATAGTACCGAGCGCCCCCAGTAGTTGCTTAGCCCGGTTGGCCGTCGTGGCGGGACAGGAGTTCGCGGAATCCCCCTGAGCCCGAATCAGGTGCCTTCCCGGTAGAACCCTGGTGCGTGTTGCGCGGTTCGCCGAGAGAGCCGGCAAGGCCAGCTACGCGGTCGAGCGGGCGCACCATGAGGTCTGCGAGCTCGCCCGTGGCGCGCTCGATGCGCTTTTCATTGCGCGCGCCCTCAGCAGTGCCAAAGTCTTCCGTGGCCTGGAAGATCCCGGTGGGGACCACCGTGGCATGCAGGTAATTGAGTAGTGGGCGCAGGGCATAATCCAACACTAGGGCGTGACGGCTGGAGCCGCCCGTGGCCGCGATGAGGGTAGGAAGCCCCTCCAAGGAATGCGGCTCCAAGGTGTCGAAGAACATCTTGAACAGTCCCGAGTAACTGCCCTGGAACACGGGACTGACCGCGATGAGGCCGTCGGCATCCAGCACCGCGGACTGAGCCGCGTTAAGGCGGGGCGTGGGCGAAACCCAGTTCGTCATTGCTTCAGCTAGCTCGCTCGCGAGGTCCCGGAGCTCCACGACGGTGATGTCGGTGCCTTCGCCCCGCGCGGTGACGTGGGCGGAGGTGGCGGCCGAGAGGGCGTCGGCAAGCGCGCGCGTCGAGGACGGCGATGACAACCCGGCCGTAACGACAACGAGTGACCGCATCTACTTCTCCTCTCCAGGATTGACCAACGCGTGTGGCTCATAACTACCGAGCGTGGCGTGCGTTGGTGGGTCAGAAGGTACATGATCCGGGCGGCGTTCCTCAAAGCGGCGGCGCAGCTCAGGGACGACCTGCGTCCCTAGAATCTCAATCTGCTCCAGCACCACCTCTTGCGGGAGGCCGGCATGATCGATAAGGAAGAGCTGGCGCTGATAGTCGCCCACCCAGTCGGCGAACTGCAGGGTTCGTTCTACCACCTGCTCCACCGTGCCTACCGTCAGCGGGGTTTGTGCGGTGAATTCTTCCAAGGAAGGGCCGTGGCCGTAGACCGGAGCGTTGTCGAAGTAGGGGCGGAAGAAATCCTTCGCCTCCTGCTCGGTAGACCCGATGAAGACGTGCCCGCCGAGGCCCACGATGGCCTGATCCGCGCGACCATGACCGTAGGATTCGTAGCGGGTGCGGTAGAGGTTCACCATTTTCGCGGTGTGTTCCTTGTTCCAGAAGATGTTGTTGTGGAAGAAACCATCACCGTAATAGGCCGCCTGCTCAGCGATCTGCGGGGAGCGGATGGATCCGTGCCACACAAAGGGCGGGATACCGTCAAGCGGGGCTGGCGTGGAGGTGAATCCCTGCAGTGGGGTGCGGAACTTTCCTTGCCAGGACACGACAGGTTCGCGCCAGAGGCGGCGCAACAGGTGATAGTTCTCCACCGCCAGAGGGATGCCTTCGCGGATATCTTTGCCAAACCACGGGTAAACCGGACCGGTGTTACCGCGGCCCAGCATGAGATCGATGTGCCCGTCAGCCAGGTGCTGGAGAAAAGCGTAGTCCTCTGCAAGCCGGACGGGGTCGTTGGTGGTGATCAGCGTGGTGGCAGTGGAGAGGTGCAGGTTCTTCGTCTGCGCCGCGATGTAGGCCAGATGGGTGGTGGGTGCGGACGGGACGAAGGGTGGGTTGTGGTGCTCGCCGGTGGCGAAGACGTCGAGGCCCACCTCCTCTGCCTTGAGGGCGATTTCTGTCATAGCGCGGATGCGCTCGGCCTCGGTGGGGGTGCGACCGGTGGTGGGATCTTGCGTGACATCACCGATGCTAAAGACTCCAAATTGCATGCCATACTCCTCTCTGTGACATGTCAACAAAGTTTAGCCGGGTAATTATTCCCACTCAAGGGCGTCGACCAAGACTGCAAGATCCGCTGGCGTTGCGATGGCGAGCGGGCGCTGCGAAGGCTTGCCCTGCTCGGTAAGGAGAACCGCACTAGGATGCGTGCCGTCCGCCGCGGGTTCGGTGAGGGCATCGATGACCTCTTGCGCACTGGCGTTGCGGGGAAGGAACTCGGCCCTGTCCTTCTTCTCTGCAAACTCTAGAACGGCGCTAATCGACGCCGCGTTGACCACACCATCGTCTCCCAAATCTGCTGCGACCCAGCGGGCGATGACATTGGTCGTGAGGAGGGCTTGGTAAGCGCCGGAATCATAAATCGGGATCTGCGAATAGCCGGTCCTATTAATGAGCCGGAGAGCCTCTATGATCGGGGTATCGGGGCCAAGTGTGGTGACCTCACGGTTGGCGAGTAAGGACTGTGCCGTGGGCGGATCTGTAAGAAGCCGCTGGAGGTTCTCTAGCTGCGCCAGCACCTGTGGGTGCGGGGTAGCGATGGGCTCGCCGTCGAAATAGCGGCCGTGGGCGATGGCGTTGCGCAGATTACCTAAGTCCTTGAGCTGCTCTGCCTGGCGCTTGCTGAGCAGGTGTTTGTCGTGTGCGCGGTCGACAATCCACCAGAAGGAGTCGGAGTTCTTGGCCCCGACGGCCTGGCGGAGAAACTGCTCAATGTCGTTGAATGCGGAAAAGAATCTGGCCAGGGAGTTATCGCTCATGCCGTTCCAGTGTACGGGTGCTCTCAAACCCCAGTGGTCGCTGGTGGACAGAGAAAACAAAGAAGCCGCGAGTATCCCGAGGCGGCAGGAGACTCGCGGCGACTGGGTACGATGCCCTGTGCGCGTGTTGTGTTGAGACTAGAACACGACGCGCAGGATGGAGACCGTCACAGCTGCGATGGCAGCGGCGGCTGGGAGAGTGATGACCCATGCGAGGGCGATGGGCTTCATCAGGTTCCAGTTAGCAGCGCGGTTGACGATGCCGACGCCAAGGACAGCACCGATGAGGATGTGCGTCGAGGAAACCGGGAGGCCTAGGAGGGAGGCTGCCATGACAACGGCAGCGGCAGCCAGCTCAGCGGCGAAACCGGAGGAGGGGTGCATCTGGGTCAGGCCGGAACCGACGGTCTGGATAACGAAGCGGCCGATGAACCACAGGCCAGAAACGAGGGCAATGCCCATAGCCACCATGACCGGCAGCGGGACGGTGACTTCGTCAGAAATCCGGTTGGTCTGCAGGACATCGAAGACGGCGGCGAAGGGGCCGATGGCGTTGGCGATGTCGTTCGAGCCGTGCGAGAACGCGAAGGCGGAGGCGGTGAAGACCTGCATCCAAGAGAAGAGGAGGAAGGTGGAGCGGGACAGGGACTTCTTCTTCAGAGAGCGGGCGAAGATGAAGACGGCCATCCAGACCACGGCACCTACCATGCCCATGACAAGGAGGTTCTCAAGTGTGGAGAAGTCAACGCCGGTGTTCTTGAGGCCCTTGAAGAGCATCATCGCGGAGATGATAACAGCGCCCAATGCTGCCAGCAGCGGGACCCAGTTCTCTAGTGCGCGGTGCGCGTTGACGTCCTCGAGATCCTTGTTGAGGTTGTGCAAATCTCGGTAGTAGTCGGACTCGAGCGCCTCTGGATCGTAATCATCTTCCGCGGTGAGGGCGGCATCACGGGCCATGGCGTTGGTGTAGGAAATCTGCTGCAGCTCGTTCATGCGCTCGAAGCGGGTCTTGTGCTCCTTGCGCAGCTCAGCGCGGCGAACCTTGATGTCGCGCAGACGCTCGTCTGCGGCGTCGTTGTAGACGAGGATGGAAGCCTTAATCCACCTAAACAGCAGGTAAGCGGCAACACCGCCAAGAACTGGTGAAAGTACCCAGGAGAAAGCAATGGTGCCAATGCCGCCCCACTGCACCATGTCCATTCCGCCCTTGCCGGTGACGAAGCCGACGGTCAGCGCGGCGCCGACGATACCGCCGACGATGGAGTGGGTCGTAGAAACCGGCCAGCCCATGCGGGTAGCGACGAGCAGCCAGATGGCAGCGCCGAGCAGCGACGCCATCATGATGTAGACGAACTCCATGGGGTCGAGCCCGTCAATGGCGTCGAGGTCCACAATGCCGGAGCGGACGGTGTCGGTAACCTCGCCGCCGGCGAGGATCGCGCCGGATACCTCAAAAACCGCCGCAACAGCGAGGGCCTGCTTCATAGAGAGGGTTCCCGCACCCACGGAGGTACCGAAAGAGTTGGCGACGTCATTGCCACCAATGTTGAAGGCCATGAATACGGCGAAGATGATCGCGGTAACAAGGACGATCTTGTTAGCGCCCTCAGCAACCTCTCCGTTGCCCCAAATGATGAAGAGGACAAGAGTAACAGCGGTGATGGCGCCGAAGAACAAGTGCCAAATCCAGTCCTTGTTCTTACCATTCATCGTTTCGAGATCAGGCATCGTCGGCGTGGCGGTGCTCAAAACGTCGTTCCTTTCATGAAGAGAACGCTGCGTGATGAGGAAGCGCGGGCTGCCGCGGGCAAGGTAAAAGCGTCAATAATGATGGGGATTAACGTACCTGCTGCGGTGCAGGTGATGACATCACGCACAGTTCTTTTATGTTTTTAAAGACAGAGCGGATCCCACCACGAACCGGCGGGAACTTGATCAGGGTAAAGCATCAAGATTGCCGGCAGGTAAACACCTCATGTATTTGAATTTAATCTGCACATTTTGTGGCACATTTGGGGGTGGTGTGGCCTTTCGGTGGACACACCAACATTTTTGACGCTCGGTATTAAGACTTATATACGCCTCGACCCAAAGTGTCGCACTGCTCCATCTTTCCGCTGTTATATCCGGCGAGGAAGGATTGTGCTCGGTCCTCAGAGGAGCCGTGTGTCCAGGTATCGGGGCGTACCTCGCCGCCAGAGCGGCGCTGGATGTTGTCGTCGCCCACGGCGCGGGCAGTGTTGACGGCGTCGGTGACCTGCTGTTCGGTGATCGTTTCGAGCAAAGCATCCTCACCCTTGTCGGCGTAGTGTGCCCACAGTCCGGCATAGCAATCCGCTTGCAGCTCAATCTTCACTGCGTTGGAGTCCTCGCCGGGTTCGTTGTAATTGGACAAGCTGAGTGTGCCCTCTAGCTTCTGAATGTGGTGGCCAAATTCGTGGGCGACGATATACATCTGTGCCAGAGGTGCATTATCCCCACCGAAGTTGCGGAGCTGATCGAAGAACGCGGTGTCGAAATAGGCGGACTCATCGGCCGGGCAGTAGAACGGCCCGGTGGCGCCGGAGGCTTGGCCACAGCCGGACATAGTGGTGTTGTTAAAGATGACGCGGCCGGGTTCGACGTACTCGATGCCTGCCTGATCCGGCAGCTGCTGGGCCCAGACCTTGTCGACGGACTGGGCGGCGAACATGACGCGGCAGTCGTCGTACTTATTGCCGTCCTCGGCAGTTTGGCAGTGTGCGAAGGCATCCTCTCCGCTTTCCTCTGGGCCGACCTGGGTTTGGTCGGGCTGAGGGCTGCTTTCGGTGATGTCACCAAGATCGCCGCCAAGCAAGAGATAGAGGCCAATGAGGAGGAGGGAGCCAATGCCGCCGCCGGTAGCGATCATGCCGCCGCGGCCCCCGCCGCCGGAGCTTGCTCGCTTGCCATCAAAGTTGGCGCCAGATTTGAAAGTCATGGTCCAGATTTTGCCATATGCGGGCGGTGATGTGCGTGTGATGAGGGGAGCTGCGTCAAGCGGGGGTACCAGTGCTCGACGTTCGGCGGCGCTCGGTGTTTACCCCAGCGCTGAGCAAGTCTGGTGCGGGCGGTAGACTTGGGCCGTTCAAGTTCTTGCATCCCTCGGCGCGTGCTGTCTACGCGTGGCGTGTGTGGGTGCGAGCGTCAACGATGAGAAGGGATTGAACGAGAGTGCTGCGTACACATTTGGCAGGCGAACTGCGCAAAGAGATGGCGGGGGAGACCGTCACCCTGACGGGTTGGGTGGCGCGCCGTCGCGACCACGGCGGTGTTATCTTCATTGACCTGCGTGATCGCTCCGGCGTTGCCCAGGTGGTTTTCCGTGAATCCGAGGTGGCTGAGCGCGCCCACGATCTGCGCTCCGAGTACTGCGTTAAGGTCACCGGCGTGGTGGAGCCCCGTCCAGAGGGTTCCGCTAACGCGAACCTGGCCTCCGGTGAGATTGAGGTCAACGTTACGGATCTGGAAGTGCTCAACAAGTCTGCAGCGCTGCCATTCCAGATCGATGATCCTTCTTCCTCCGGTGAGGTCGGCGAAGAGACTCGTCTGAAGTACCGCTACCTCGATCTGCGTCGGGAGCGCCAGCACGAGGCTCTGCGCCTGCGCTCGGCAGCTAACCGCGCCGCTCGCCAGGTCCTGGATAGCCATGATTTCACTGAAATCGAAACCCCGACCCTGACCCGTTCCACCCCGGAGGGCGCTCGTGACTTCCTCGTGCCCGCCCGCCTCAAGCCGGGCAGCTGGTACGCACTCCCGCAGTCGCCGCAGCTGTTTAAGCAGCTGCTCATGGTGGCCGGCATGGAGCGTTACTACCAAATCGCTCGCTGCTACCGCGATGAGGACTTCCGCGCGGACCGTCAGCCGGAGTTTACACAGCTCGACGTCGAGATGTCCTTCGTTGATCAGGACGATGTGATCGCTCTCGCGGAAGAAATCATCTCCGCCCTGTGGAAGCTCATCGGCTACGAGATCAAGACACCGATTCCGCGCATGACCTACGCAGACGCTATGAAGTACTACGGTTCCGATAAGCCGGACCTGCGCTTCGACATCAAGATCGTGGAATGCACCGAGTTCTTCAAGGACACCACTTTCCGCGTGTTCCAGAACGAGTACGTTGGCGCCGTCGTCATGGAAGGCGGAGCTTCCCAGCCGCGCCGTCAGTTCGATGCGTGGCAGGAATGGGCAAAGCAGCGCGGTGCGAAGGGCCTGGCTTACATCACCATCGCTGAGGACGGCACCTTGGGCGGCCCAGTGGCCAAGAACATTACTGATGCCGAGCGCGAGGGCATTGCTGAGCACGTCGGCGCCAAGCCGGGTGACGCCATCTTCTTCGCGGCTGGTGACACCAAGTCTTCTCGCGCTCTTCTGGGTGCAGCACGCGGCGAGATTGCAAAGAAGCTGGATCTCATCAAGGACGGCGACTGGGCCTTCACCTGGGTTGTGGACGCACCACTGTTCGAGCCTGCCGCTGATGCCACCGCCTCCGGCGACGTGGCTCTGGGCCACTCCAAGTGGACTGCGGTACACCACGCCTTCACTTCGCCGAAGCCGGAGTATCTGGACAACTTCGACGAGAACCCGGGTGAGGCGCTGGCCTACGCCTACGACATCGTCTGCAACGGCAACGAGATCGGCGGCGGATCTATCCGTATCCACGACCAGGACGTGCAGAAGCGTGTCTTCGACGTTATGGGCATCGGTGAGGAAGAAGCACAGGAAAAGTTCGGCTTCCTGCTCGACGCTTTCCAGTTTGGTGCCCCGCCGCACGGTGGTATCGCGTTCGGTTGGGACCGCATTGTCTCCCTGCTGGGCGGTTTCGACTCCATTCGTGACGTCATCGCCTTCCCGAAGTCCGGTGGCGGCGTGGATCCATTGACCGATGCTCCGGGCACCATTCCTGCCGAGCAGCGCAAGGAGACCGGCGTGGATTTCAAGCCGGAGAAGGCAGCCAAGGCCGCTCAGGGCGACAAGGCAGGGAAGGAGTCCTAGGTCGCTCAACTCGGTGATGTAGTTGGGCCTTCGATATGTGGAAGCAGGCAAGCAAGTGAATCCGATGGGACACGAGTCCAAGAAAAAATCTGTGGCGGATGCCGTGGTGGCGGAAGCCTCACAGATGCTCTCGCGCCGCTTTGGCGGGGAGCCTGAGCTTAGTGACGTCGAGCAACTCACTGGTTCGGGCAACGCCGTGGTGCTTCGTGCCCGCACGTCACCGAGTGCCTTTTTCCCGCATCGTTCGGTGGTCATCAAGTACAACCCAGTCACCGGGCACACCATTGATGACGCCGCCCTTCTGCGTGAGGTGGTGGCCTATCAGTTCACCACAGCGTTATCCGAAGAGGTTCGCCCAGGCCCAGTACTGCTCGCACACGACGTCGAGAAGCGCATCTTGGTGCTGTCTGACGCCGGCGATGGCGACACCCTGGCGGACACTCTTGCCCGCAGCAATGACGAAGAACGCGGAGAGCTGCTCAGGTCCCTGGGCGGCGCGCTGGGCAAAATGCACGCGGGCACGGCTGGGCGCGAAGAGGATTACGAGGCTCTGCTGAACCGGCAGTTGCGCCGGCATCCCGAATACGCCGAGCACCAAGCCCTGCGGGATGAGTCTCTGAAAAGCTCCATCCTGATCGGTGCGGACATCCTCAGCGAAGCAGGACTGGAGCCACCAGAGCACGTCCGCGAACTAGCCCGCACCGCCATGCAGAGCTTTAGTTCTGGCCGCAACCGCGCTTTTACGCCCTTCGATCTGTCCCCAGACAACATCATCGTGGGGACAACACTGACCTTCCTGGATTATGAGTGGGCCGGTTTTCGCAACGTGGGCTTTGATGTAGCCTGCGTTGTCGCCGGCTTCCCACAGTTCCTCTTCAGCCGCCCGATTACGGATTCTGAGGCGGACGTCTTCATCCAAGCCTGGCAGCGCCGGGTCGTCGACGTGTGGCCGCAGCTGGCGGATGAGAAAACACTGCATGAGCTGATAGTCGCTTGTCTCATTGGTTGGGCTTTGTCGAGCGTGACCACCATGTATGCCGGTGGGATTGAAGGGGTAGTAGCACTGGCGGAGGGTAACGCCGAGATTTATCGTGACCCGCGTCGCTCGCTGCTGCGCCGCTCCGATCACGGCCCGTTCAGCGAGGATGAGCTCTTGATTCGGCGCGACCTTTATGAAACTTTCGAAGCGCTCTCACGTTTTGCCGCGCAGTGCAAGCACGATGGGTGCTCGACTGTTGCCGCTTTCGGTCGCGCTGTGGCCTCCCGTCTCCGGGAGTCCTGATGGGGCAGGAGTCACTCTTCGGCGACGACCAATCAGCGCCAAGCCTGCCGGGTGGCCCCGATATTTTTGCGACTCATTCGGGGTCACCGCTGGCCGCGCGCATGCGGCCGCAAAGCCTCGACGAAGTAGTGGGCCAAAAGCACCTTCTGGAACCCGGGACTCCGCTGCGCCGCCTCGTCGAGGGTTCCGGCGAGGCCTCCGTCATCCTGTACGGCCCGCCAGGCACCGGAAAAACGACCCTGGCTTCGCTGATCGCGTCCTCTCTGGGGGATAACTTCATCGGCCTGTCCGCCCTCGACTCCGGCGTCAAGCAGGTACGGGAAGTCATCACGCATGCTCGCCGCGAGCTGATTGAGGGCCGCCGCACAGTGCTCTTTATCGATGAGGTGCACCGCTTTTCCAAAACCCAGCAGGACGCATTGCTGGCTGCGGTGGAAAACCGGACGGTGCTGCTCGTGGCAGCTACCACCGAGAACCCCTCCTTCTCCGTGGTGGCGCCTCTGCTCTCGCGTTCGCTGCTGCTGCACTTGGAGCCGCTTGACGACGCCTCCCTGCGCACTCTCGCCGAGCGAGCGCTGACGAGCGAGCGCGGCTTAGCCGGGCGAATCACCGCAACGGAAGACGCTCTGGACCAACTGGTGCTGCTCGCCGGAGGAGATGCGCGTCGCACGCTGACCTACCTCGAGGCTGCGGCTGAGGCGGTACCAGATGGTGGCGAGCTCACCGTCGACATTCTCAAAGACAATGTCAACCGCGCGGTGGTGCGCTATGACCGTGACGGCGACCAGCACTATGACGTAGTCTCCGCGTTCATCAAGTCCATTCGCGGTTCTGACGTCGATGCTGCGTTGCACTACCTCGCCCGCATGATTGAGGCTGGCGAGGATCCACGCTTCATTGCGCGCCGGCTCATCGTGCACGCCTCAGAGGACATTGGGATGGCCGACCCCACCGCGCTACCCACCGCCGTGGCCGCCGCGGAGGCCGCTGCGCTGATCGGCCTGCCCGAGGCGCGCATCCCGCTGGCTCAGGCCACGATCCACCTGGCTACTGCGCCGAAGTCGAATTCCGTTATTAATGCCATCAATTCTGCTCAGGCCGATGTCCGGGCCGGTAAGAGCGGTTACGTCCCGCCGCACTTGCGCGACGGGCACTACGAGGGTGCTAAGCGCCTAGGTAACGCCGTCGGCTATCAGTACCCGCATGATGATCCACGCGGTGTTCTAGCCCAGCAGTATCTGCCGGAGACGCTGGCCGATGCCGAGTATTATCAGCCCACCGACCACGGAGCGGAAAAGCGCGTGCGCGAGTACCTGGGAAGGTTGCGGGACATCATCCGGGGGCGGCGTCGCTAAGCACAGCACCGGACGGGTAAAGTTGAGCGCTGACTAGAAACCTCTCAACAGTGAAGGACTTTTGCTCGTGAAGACTCATGAGATCCGGGAACGCTTTACCCAGCACTTCGTCAAGGCCGGCCACGAAGCCGTCCCCAGCGCGTCGCTGATCCTGGATGACCCGAACCTGCTCTTCGTCAACGCCGGCATGGTTCCCTTCAAGCCCTACTTCTTGGGCCAGCAGAACCCGCCTTTTGCTAACGGTACGGCGACCTCCATCCAGAAGTGCGTGCGCACCTTGGATATCGAGGAAGTAGGCATTACCACCCGCCACAACACCTTCTTCCAGATGGCAGGCAATTTCTCCTTTGGCCAGTACTTCAAGGAGGGCGCTATTACCCACGCCTGGAACCTGCTGACGAACTCGGTAGAGGAGGGCGGCTTGGGGCTGGACCCCGAGCGTTTGTGGGTCACGGTCTACCTCGATGACGATGAGGCAGCCGATATCTGGCACAACAAGATCGGTGTTCCCCGCGAACGCATTCAGCGCCTCGGCATGGAGGATAATTACTGGTCCATGGGTATTCCTGGCCCGTGCGGTCCGTGCTCTGAGATTTACTATGACCGTGGTCCGGAATATGGTCAGGACGGTGGCCCCGTCGCGGACGATAACCGCTACATGGAGATCTGGAACCTGGTCTTCATGCAGAACGAGCGCGGTGAAGGCATCGGCAAGGGCAACTTTGAGATTCTCGGCCCGTTGCCTAAGAAGAACATCGATACCGGCATGGGCATCGAGCGCGTTGCCTGCATCCTGCAGGGCGTGGACAACGTCTACGAGACGGATCTGCTGCGCCCGGTCATTGACGTTGCCGAGGAACTCACCGGGGCGAAATACACGCCCGATGCACCGAAGGAAGACTTGATCCGCTTCCGCGTGGTGGCGGACCACTCGCGCACCGGCATGATGCTCATCCTGGATGGCGTTACCCCCGGTAACGAGGGCCGTGGCTATATCCTGCGCCGACTGCTGCGCCGTATCATCCGCTCCGCCAAGCTGCTGGGTGCGAAGGGCGAGACCATGGAACGCTTCATGAACACCATCATGGACACCATGACTCCGTCCTACCCGGAGATTGCGGAGAACCGTGAGCGCATCCTGCGCGTCGCCGTGGCGGAGGAGAAGGCCTTCCTTAAGACCTTGGAGTCGGGCACCAAGCTTTTCGACGAAGCTGTCGACGAGCTAAAGAGCACCTCCCGCGCGGCCACCCCGAAGGTGCTGTCCGGTGAGAAGGCTTTTGAACTGCACGATACCTATGGTTTCCCCATCGACTTGACGTTGGAGATGGCCCAAGAAGCTGGCCTGAGCGTGGACATGGAGGGCTTTGATGCCGCCATGGGCGAGCAGCGCCGCCGTGCCAAGGCTGATAACCAGGCTAAGAAGCATGGTCATGCCGACTTGTCGCTCTACCGCGAGTGGGTGGATAACCATCCGACTCTGTTCACGGGTTATGAGACCTTGGAATCCGAAGCCAAGGTACTCGGCCTCGTCCGCGATGGCGAGAAGGTCTCTGAAGTCCAAGCAGGCGACACCGTCGAGGTAATTCTGGACCAGTCGCCGCTCTACGCCGAAGCCGGTGGCCAGACCGCCGACCGAGGCCGGATCATTGCCGGTGAAACCCTCCTTGAGGTCAATGACGTGCAGAAGATCGGCAAGAAGCTGTGGGTCCACAAAGCTACGGTGACCGCTGGTGGCCTTGAACTGGGCACTGGCGTAACAGCCGAGGTAGACCAGCAGTGGCGCCACGGTGCCGTGCAGGCGCATTCCGCCACGCACCTCATTCACGCCGCGCTGCGCCAGGTGCTGGGGCCGACCGCTGTCCAGGCTGGCTCCTTGAACCGACCGGGTTACCTGCGCTTTGACTTCAACTACACCGACCAGCTCACCCAGGTGCAGCTCGATGAAATCGCTTTGGTGACTAACCAGGCGGTAGACCAGCACTTCCCGGTCAATACCATCGAGACGTCTTTGGAGAAGGCCAAGGAGATGGGTGCGATGGCCCTCTTTGGTGAGAACTATGGTTCCGAGGTTCGCGTCGTGGAGATGGGTGGCCCCTTCTCCATCGAGCTGTGCGGTGGTACCCACGTCAGCAATACTGCTGAGATTGGGCCGGTTTCGGTCCTCGGCGAATCCTCCGTGGGTTCCGGTGCGCGCCGCATCGAGGCCTATTCGGGCTTGGATGCCTTCCGTTACTACTCCAAGGAAGCAGCCCTGGTGGAAGGTGTGTCTCGCGAGCTGAAGGTCCAGACTGAGGACCTGCCGGAACGCATCGCGCAGCTGACGGAGAAGCTCAAGGCCGCAGAGAAGCAGATTGCAGAGCTGCACAAGGCCCAGCTCATGTCCCAGACTGCGGACATGATCTCTACGGCGAAGACCGTCAACGATTTCACCATCGTGGCCGTCAAGCTCCCTAAGGGTGTGAACGGCGGTGACCTGCGCACGCTGGCTTCCGACATTAAGAACCGCCTCGGTGATGTCGCTGGTGTGGTCGTCTTGGCATCGGAGAATGAGGGCGGCAAGCTGCCATTCATCGTGGGTGCCACCAGGGCAGCAATTGAGCGCGGTGTCAAGGCTGGTGACTTGGTTAAGCTGGTGTCCGGCTACGTTGATGGCAAGGGCGGCGGCAAGCCGGATATGGCTCAAGGCTCCGGCGCAAACGCCGAAGGCCTGCAAGCTGCCTTCGACGCCGTCCGTGATGAGCTCGAAACCCACTAATGGATGCGCACGAGTAGGTGTGCAGAAGTAGCTGACTCTCAGGACCAGGAGGAACACCATGGCCGTAGAGCCCGATAAGCCAGGAGCAGACGATCCCGGACCTGGGCGCCGGTTGGGTCTTGACGTCGGAACCGTCCGAATCGGCGTGGCGGTGTCCGATCGGGATGCCCGCCTGGCTATGCCGGTCGAGACCGTCCGCCGCGAAACCGGGTTTAAGGACCGCGACAAGGGTGACATCGACCGACTGCTTGAGCTTATTCACGAGTATGACGTCGTCGAGGTGGCAGTCGGTTTGCCGCGTGATCTCAAGGGCAACGGCTCATCAAGTGTTAAACATGCCAAAGAAATCGCGTTTCGTATCCGCCGCCGCTTGGCAAAAGATGACACGATAAACACACCTCCGCCTGTGCGCATGGTGGATGAGCGCCTCACCACAGTGGTGGCATCATCTGCACTGCGAGCCTCTGGCGTGTCAGAGAGACGCGGCCGTTCGGTTATCGACCAAGCGGCCGCGGTGGAAATTTTGCAATCCTGGCTGGATGCGCGCCATTTCGCGTTGAACGGCCACAGCCCTTCAAACCTAGGAGACGAAGTACGTGAGCCGTAAACCTTCACGCATCGGACGCTCGATGGAACCCCAGTACGTCAAGCGCCGCCAGCGCGGCATGGCCGTGCTTATTGCCAGCCTTGTCCTCATCATCGGCGGCCTCGGCTACATCGGTTTCCGCCTGTTGGGAGGGGGCAATACCTTGGACTATGAGGGACAAGGCAATGGTGTAACACAGCTCGTTCAGGTCCCGGAAGGCTCATCCATGGGAGAACTGGCACCTGAGCTAGCAGAAAAGAATGTGGTGAAGACGCCTGAGGCTTTCTCTTCGGCGGCCAATTCCAATCCGCGCGCGAGCCAAATCAAGCCCGGGTTTTACCGTCTCCAAGAGGAGATGAGCGCTAAATCGGCCGTGGAGGCACTGCTTGATGACGCCAATATGGTGGACCTGCTCGACGTGCACGGCGGAGCGACGTTGCTGGACGTCAACGTACTGGGGGGCGATGTCCGGTTTGGTATTTACTCCCTGATCTCGCAGGTCTCCTGTAAGGAGGGTGGTTGCGTATCCGCCGAGGAACTAGAGAAGATCGCGGCCACGGTAGACCCAGCCGAACTGGGTGCGCCGGACTGGGCTGTGGAGGAAGTCCGTGCCCGCGGCGAGGATCCCAAGCGTATTGAGGGGCTTATCGCCCCGGGACAGTACGTGCTTGACCCGAACATGGATGCCCAGGAGATCCTGACCGATCTCATCAGTCGTTCGACGAAGAAGTACAACGACACCAACATTGTCGACCGCGCCCAGGCCATTGGCCTGAAACCCTATGAGCTTCTGACCGCAGCGTCCCTGGTGGAGCGTGAGTCGCCGGCCGGTGAATTCGACAAGGTTGCGCGCGTCATCCTCAACCGCCTCGACGAGCCGATGCGCTTGGAGTTGGACTCCACTGTGAACTACGGGCTCGAGGACGTCGAGCTGGCCACCACCGATGAGGACCGTCACCGCGAGACCCCGTGGAATACCTATGCGAAGGATGGTCTTCCGGATTCCCCGATCGCCTCGCCGTCGGAGGAGGCCATCCAGGCTATGGAGAACCCGGCAGAGGGCAATTGGCTCTTCTTCGTCACGGTTGATGACAAGGGCACGACGGTCTTTACCGACAACTATGATGAGCACCTCGCCAACGTCGATGATGCGGTGCGCTCTGGCATCCTGGACAGCAAGCGCGAAGGCGCCGGCGAGCCACCAGCAGAGGAGCAGTAATAGGATGCCGCGCGCCGCAGTTTTAGGCAGCCCCATCGAGCATTCGTTATCCCCGGTCCTCCATAAGGCCGGCTATGATGCGCTGAACCTGCAGGACTGGGATTACACCAGGTTCGAAGTGACCGACTTGGCTGCCTTCCTCGCCGAGGTAGGGGAAGAGTACCGAGGTTTCTCGGTGACCATGCCATTGAAGTTCGACGCCTTGGCTTGCGCAGACATCGTGAGCGAGCGCGCCAAGCTCATCGGCTCTGCCAACACTCTGGTGCGCACCGCGGAGGGGTGGCGCGCGGACAACACGGATACGGAAGGCGTGCTGGGCGCACTCGATGAGCTGCTGGGCCCCTCTCAGCCCTCGACGGCTTTGCTCATCGGTGCAGGCGGTACCGCGCGGCCGGTCCTGTGGGGATTAGCCCAGCGTGGTGTCACCGATGTCACCGTGCTCAATCGCTCCGACCGCCTCGTCGAGCTACGCCCGCTGGGCGACGCCCTCGGCCTCTCCCTCCACGCAGCTACGTTTGAGGATGATCTCGCGGGGTTAGCGCGTTCGGTGGACCTCATCGTCTCCACTGTTCCCTCCGCCGCCGTGGAAGAGCATCTGACCCAGTTGGCCAAAGCTCCGGTGTTCGACGTTATCTACGATCCCTGGCCCACCCCGTTGACTGTGTATGCGGCTGCTGATGGCTATCCGACCGTCGGCGGGCACATCATGCTGGCCAACCAGGCTTATTCGCAGTTTGAACAATTCACCGGGCACACCGCCCCGCGGGCAGAGATGCTGGCTGCTCTCAACGCTGCGCTCAAGCTGCCTTAATCAACAGCATGCGCGGCAGCACCCCGCACGGTAGGCTGCGCAGTCATGGGGGATGTGCTTTTCCTGGCGTGGGGGTGCGCCTTAATCGTTTATGACCTGCGTTTCAAACGCCTGCCCAACTATCTGACCCTGCCTGCCGCCGTGCTGTCGCTGTGGTGGTTCGACCCAGCCGGGCTGCTATGGCCGGGGCTTTATATTCTGGTTGCATTGCTGAGCCGCGCCGGAAGCGTGGGCGGGGGTGATCTTAAGCTGGCGTTGCCACTGGGCATGGTGACCGCCCACGCGGCGGGAGTACTAGGGGTTGCGTTCGCGATGGTAGGGGCGTCGCTGAGCACGCTGCTCTGGGGGTTCATGACGCAGGATCGGAAACCCGCGCACGGGCCCGGCATGCTCATTGCGGCAGCACTTGTCGTGCTGTTTAACCCCGACACGGCGTGATAGGCGGCCCAGTGCCCCCGAAAGAACCCCTAGCGTGTGATAATAGTCCGCATGCTTCGTTGGACTACCGCAGGTGAATCTCACGGCCAGGCACTCGTTGCACTCATTGAGCACATGCCCGCCGGGGTTCCCGTTTCCCAAGACGACATCGCTCTCCAGCTCTCTCGCCGCCGCCTCGGCTATGGCCGCGGTGCCCGCATGAAGTTCGAGGCCGATGAGCTCACCTTGCTCAGTGGCATTCGCCACGGACTGACTCTGGGCAGCCCAATTGCCATCATGATCGGCAACACGGAGTGGCCGAAGTGGACCACCATCATGTCCCCGGACGCGCTCGATCTCGATGACCCGGAGACCGCTAAGGCGATGGCTTCCGGCCGCGGCGCCCCGCTCACTCGTCCTCGCCCGGGGCATGCCGATTTCGCCGGCATGGTGAAGTTTGATCACGCGGAGGCCCGTCCCATTTTGGAGCGCTCCTCTGCACGCGAGACCGCTGCTCGCGTCGCCGCGGCCACGGTCGCGCGCAACTTCCTCCGCGAAACCCTGGGAGTCGAGGTGCTGTCCCACGTCATCTCCATCGGTGCCTCAGAACCTTATGAGGGCCCGCATCCTAGCTTCGCGGACCTTGAGGCTATCGACGCTTCACCGGTACGCGCCTGCGATAAGGCGGCGGAAGAGTCCATGATCGCAGAGATCGAAACCGCGAAAAAGCAGGGAGACACTCTGGGCGGCATTGTCGAGGTGATCGTGGAAGGCCTGCCGATTGGCTTGGGCTCGCACACCTCGGGTGAAGACCGCCTCGACGCACAGCTCGCCGCCGCCTTGATGGGGATTCAGGCGATCAAGGGCGTCGAGGTCGGCGATGGCTTCGCTGAGGCCCGCCGCCGCGGGAGCGAAGCGCACGATGAAATGGTCCGCACCGACAATGGCGTGGATCGTGAGACTAACCGCGCTGGTGGTCTGGAAGGCGGCATGACCAACGGCCAGACGCTGCGCGTGCGCGCGGCGATGAAGCCGATTTCCACGGTCCCGCGTGCGCTCAAGACGGTCGACATGGCCACAGGTGGGGCGGCTACCGCTATTCACCAACGTTCCGACGTCTGCGCGGTACCGGCTGCCGGCGTCGTGGCAGAGGCGATGGTGGCGCTCGTTGTCGCGCGTGCGGTGCTGGAGAAATTCGGCGGCGATAGCCTCGCCGAAACCAAGCGCAACATCGCTGCCTACCAGGACTACGTGGCAGGCCGACTGGAGTGGGGTGACGCATGAACTCCCCACACGTCGTCCTTGTAGGACCTCCCGGTGCCGGCAAAACCACGATTGGTCGCCGCCTGTCGCGGGCACTGAACTGCGACGTTGTTGATACCGATAGCCTCATTGAGGCGCGCTATGGAAAGAAGTGCGGCGAGATTTTCTCCGAGCTGGGTGAGCCGGAATTCCGCGAAGTGGAAGCCGAGGTCGTGCGCGAGGCGCTGGCTACCACCGGGGTGGTGAGCCTGGGTGGCGGTGCCGTGCTGACAGAATCGACCCGTGACTTGCTCGATAGCCTGACCGTCGTCTACCTCGACATCACACCCGAAGAAGGCGTCACCCGCACGATGGGGGGTACCAACCGCCCGATTCTCGAGTCGGCGGATCCTCTCGCGCGTTATTCCCAACTCTTGGAGGAGCGACGGCCGCTCTACACCAAGGTTGCGGATTTAAAGGTACGCACAGGCGTGCGCTCCCCGCAGCAGGTGGTGGGCGATATTTTGAGCTTCCTCGAGACTCTCTAAGACACCGGCTTATTGTCACTCCACCCCCGCGACGACTAATGAAGACGACTACTAGCGCTGCTGAAGGAGCCGCTCCCATGCACACCATTCCGGTTAACGGACCATCCCCCTACGAGGTCACGATCGGCAGTGGGCTCAGTGCTGCGATGATTGAGCGCGCCGCCAGTATTGGTGCGGCGAAGGTGGCGATTATCCACCAGCCGCCGCTGTCCCAAGCTGCCCGCAAACTCGCTGAGCAAGCCAGCGCACAGGGCCTCGAGGCCACCCCGGTCGAGGTTCCCGATGCCGAGGCTGCCAAGCAGCTTGATGTATTGGCACGTCTGTGGGATGTGTTCGGTGACGCTGAGTTTAGCCGCCGCGATGCAGTCATCGGCCTCGGCGGCGGTGCCGTCACAGATTTGGCGGGTTTTGCTGCGGCAACGTGGATGCGCGGCATCCCGGTTATTCAGGCTCCGACGACGCTGCTGGCGATGGTTGATGCTGCCGTGGGCGGGAAGACAGGTATCAACACAGCCGCAGGAAAGAACCTCGTTGGGGCGTTCCACGAGCCGGATTCAGTCTTCGTAGACCTGGATCACCTGCGCACGCTGCCCGAAGACGAGATCATCGCTGGCTCCGCAGAAATCATCAAGACTGGTTTCATCCACGATCCACGCATCATCGAGCACTATCTAGCGGACCCCGCCGCTTGCCTCAAACCGGAAGGCCTGCTTCCTGAACTCATCGAGCGGTCCATTGCCGTCAAGGCGCACGTGGTGGGCCAGGACTTGAAGGAGTCCGGTCTGCGCGAAACCCTCAATTACGGCCATACCTTCGGCCACGCTGTGGAACGCCGCGAAAATTACTCGTGGCGCCACGGCCGTGCTGTGGCGGTGGGCATGATGTTTATTGCGCACCTGTCCCACGCTCGGGGGCTTATCGACGCCAGCCTCGTCGCCACCCACCGAGACATCCTCACCCGGATCGGGCTGCCCACCACCTATGAGCAGGGCCACTTCGAGGAGTTGCTCGACGGCATGCGGCACGACAAGAAGAACCGCGAGGGTCGCATCCGCTTCGTCGCGCTCACTGGTATTGGGCAAACAACCCGCCTAGAAGACGCAACAGAAGAGGAGTTGCGCGCAGCTTACACGCAACTGGCCTCGTAGAGTTTCAGCTGACCCCCTAAAGCTTCAAGGAGTTCGCCATGACCATCCTCGTTCTCAACGGTCCCAACCTGAACCGTTTGGGCAAACGCCAGCCAGAGATTTACGGAAGCGAAAGCCTAGCGGATATCGAAAGCCGCGTGCGCGCCGCGGCGGGGGAGGAAGAGATCGTCTTCTTCCAGTCCAACCATGAGGGCGAACTCATCGAGCAGGTGCATCGAGCCGCCGACGAAGGCTGGCCCGTCATCATCAACCCAGGCGGCTTTACCCACACCTCGGTGGCGCTACGGGATGCCTTGGCGGAGGTAGCCGATGGCGCCGGTTTCGTCGAGGTTCATCTCTCCAACGTGCATGCACGCGAGGCTTTCCGCCAACACTCTTACCTCAGTCCACTCGCGCGCGGTGTTATCGCAGGGCTGGGCTCGTATGGCTACGTCGCGGCACTGGGGTACCTACTGGCAAATTAGCTATCATGGAGTATCGCTTGAAAATGAATGGAGTGGTTCTCTCATGGCATTAGCCGATACTCGTTATAGCAACCGTCGCCGTAAGCTTATGACCGAGCTGTCCGGCCAGCGTATTGACGCCATTATTGTTACCCACTTGACGCACGTGCGCTACCTGACGGGTTTTTCCGGCTCGAATGGCGGTTTGTTGCTCCGCAAGGATCTCTCCGCGCTCATGGCAACTGATGGCCGCTACACAACCCAGATTGCACAGGAAGTCCCGGATATCGAAGCCAGCCTTGGCCGCGATGTGGGCCCGCACCTGCTGGAGAAGGTATCCGATGATCTGCGGGTTGGCTACGAGGCGGACTATGTCACTGTTGCGCAACTCGAGCGTCTGGAGAAGGCGACGCCCGAAGGCGTGACGCTGGTTCCAGTCACCGGGGTGATTGAGAAGATTCGCTTGGTCAAGGACAACATTGAGCTTCAGAAACTGGAGGAAATTGCCGCTTTGGCAAACCAGGCGCTCACCGATCTTATCGAGGCGGGTGAGGTAGCTGCTGGCCGCACAGAGCGACAGGTCGCTGCTGACTTGGAATACCGCATGCGCATGCTCGGTTCGGAGCGCGTGAGCTTTGACACCATCGTGGCCTCCGGCGAGAACTCCGCTAAACCCCACCACGGCGCGGATGACCGCGAGCTGCGCAAGGGTGACCTGGTCACGATCGACTTCGGAGCCCACCTGCGCGGCTTTAACTCCGACTGCACACGCACCTTCGCTATCGGTGAGGTCACCGACTTTGCCCGCGAGATCTATGACGTCGTGCTGCGGGCCCAGGAAGCAGGCGTCAAGGCTGCGGTGCCGGGCGCGAAGCTTGTCGACGTTGACGCGGCCTGCCGCGACATTATTGCCGACGCCGGCTATGGCGAGTACTTCGTCCACTCCACCGGTCACGGCATCGGTCTTGACGTGCACGAAGGCCCCTCCGCAGCGAAAACCGGAAAGGGCGAGTTGGCTGAAGGCATGACATTGACCATCGAGCCAGGCATTTACATCCCGGGCAAGGGTGGCGTTCGTATCGAGGACAGTCTTTTCATTACCTCCGGTGCAGCGAAGATCATTACGCCCTACCCGAAGGAACTTCAGGTGCTGTAGCCAGCACCCCTTCGCTCCGCTGGTGCCGTGCGTACGGTATGCTTAGACACTGTTTTCATAGTTTCGACTACAAGTAATTTGGGAGAGTCATTTCATGGCAGATACCACTGATTTCAAGAACGGTCTCGTTCTGAAGATCGACAACAAGCTGCAGCAGATTGTTGAGTTTCAGCATGTGAAGCCGGGCAAGGGCCCAGCTTTCGTGCGTACCAAGCTCAAGGACGTGGTCTCTGGCAAGGTAACGGACAAGACTTTCAACGCTGGCGTGAAGGTGGAGACCGCTAACGTCGACCGCCGCGACATGACCTACCTGTACAACGATGGCCAGAACTACGTGGTCATGGATGATAAGACCTACGAGCAGTACGAGCTGCCATTTGACAAGTTCGGCGACGCCGGCAAGTTCCTTCTGGAAAACATGCGCGTCCAGGTCTCCTTCCACGACGGTGAGGCTCTGTTCGGTGAGCTGCCGATCTCCGTTGACCTGAAGGTGGAGCACACTGAGCCGGGTCTGCAGGGTGACCGCTCCAGCGGCGGCACTAAGCCGGCGACGCTCGAGACCGGTGCTGAGATCCAGGTTCCGTTGTTCATTGAGACCGGTAACACCCTCAAGATCGATACGCGTACTGGCGAGTACCTGTCTCGCGTTAACAACTAAGATGACCCAGCCAGAGCCTAACTATAAGCGTCACACGGCGCGCTACCGTGCGCGCCGCCGAGCCGCAGATATCCTCTTCGAGGCAGAGTCGCGCGATGTTGATCCGGTAGCAATCGTGGAGGACCGCGTCGAGCTTGCCCGCGATCCGGAAAATGGTGTGGCGCCGATCGCTGAGTACACCCGCGAGATCGTCAGCGGCGCAGCTGAAGAGTTGGACGCTATCGATGACGCCATCGCCCGGTACCTTTCAAGCGAATGGTCCCTCGAGCGCATCCCTGCTGTTGACCGCGCGATCATGCGCGTAGCGGTATGGGAAATCCTCTTCAACGCGGATGTTCCCAACGCGACTGCGCTCGTCGAAGGCGTAGAGCTTGCCTCGGAGTACTCCAATGACAAGGCCGCGCCCTACATCCACGCGGTGCTGGATGACGTCATCCAAGCCCAGTCCGCGGATAGCCCGATGGCCTCGGCCTCTGCCGAGGACTCTGAGGAGCCCGCTGAGACTGCGGAAGACGAAGGCGTCTCCGAGTAGAGCCTACGTCTTTCCCTAAAGCCCTAAACTCCGGCCAGCTATCCTTTTCGGACTGGTCGGGGTTTCGCTTTTTAGCTGGCTTTCGCCACGTTGGAACGGTTCTTGAGCAAAATAAACTGCCCTAGTTGCCAAAACCATTGCTCTCGCCGCGATGGCGGCGCATAACTTTGGCAACTAGGGCAGTTGCGGCGGTGGTGCCGCGCGTGCGTCGGTGGTTGCAGTGCAGCGCGCTAGAGCAGCGAAGAGAGGAAATCCTTCGTGCGCTGGTGCTGCGGGTTGTCCAAGACCTGCTCCGGGGTGCCGGTTTCGACGACGCTGCCGCCATCCATGAAGACAATGGTGTCGGCGACCTCTCGGGCAAAGCCCATCTCGTGGGTAACAACGAGCATGGTCATGCCATCGGCGGCAAGCTCCTTCATGACGCGGAGAACCTCACCGACGAGCTCGGGGTCGAGGGCGGAAGTGGGCTCGTCGAAAAGCATCAGCTTCGGGTCCATGGCAACCGCACGGGCAATGGCGACACGCTGCTGCTGACCACCAGACAGTTGCACCGGGTAGGCCTCCGCCTTGTGCGCGAGGCCAACCTTTTCCAGCAGCTCCATGGCCTTCTTCTTGGCTTGCTCTGGGCTCTGCTTCTTTACCTGGACCGGTGCCTCGATGATGTTTTCCAGCACGGTGCGGTGGCTAAACAGGTTGAACTGTTGGAAGACCATGCCGATATCCTGGCGCTGGGCGGCGGCTTCCTTCTCGGAGATCTCATAGAGGACGCCGTTGCGCTCGCGGAAACCGATGAGCTCGCCGTCGATGTAGAGTCGGCCGGCCGTGACCTTCTCTAAGTGATTGCAGCAGCGCAGGAAGGTGGACTTGCCGGAACCGGAGGGACCCAAGAGACAGGTGACCTCGCCGGGCATGACGGTGAGGTCGATTCCTTTAAGAACCTCGAGCTGGCCGAAGGATTTGTGCACATTCTGCGCGGAGATCATGGGGGTGGTCATTAGTTCTTTACCTCCGGGATGACAGAGACGTTGCGGGGGATAGTTCCTTCGGCATCCGCTAGCGCGGCCAGCTGGCGGCCGGTGAGCTCGCGGGTGGCGCCGCGCTCAAAGCGGCGCTCCAGGAAGTACTGGCCCACCATGAGCAGAGAGGTGATGGCCAGGTACCACGTCGCGGCCACCATCAGAAGCGGAATGGGCTCGAAGAGCGCAGCGGAGATATCCGTAGCGCGGCCAAAGATTTCGGCGGTGTAGGGAATGGCAACCACAAGGGAGGAAGTCTTGAGCAGAGAAATGAACTCATTGCCGGTCGGCGGGATGATGATGCGCATAGCCTGCGGCAGCACCGTGCGGCGCATGGTCATCCACCAGCCCATTCCCAGGGCCTTGCTGGCTTCCTTCTGGCCTTCCGGAACGGAGGAGATACCGGAGCGGACAATCTCCGCCATGTATGCGGCTTCGTTGAGGCCCAAGCCCAAAACGGAAAGAAGGAATGCGTTATTGAGAACCTCGGTGAGGGAAATCTCCGCGAATCCTAGGTTGATGGATTGGTAGAGGGCTGAAAGTAGACCCCAGAAAACTAGCTGTACGTAGATTGGCGTGCCACGGAAGAGCCACAGGAAGACCCACGACACGCCTCCCAGCACAGGGTTGGGGGACATGCGCATCACCGCGAGGGCAGCGCCGCCCACGACGCCGATGATCATCGCCAGGATCGTAATGGCAATGGTGTGCAGCGCAGCGGTGGCAATCCGAGTATCGAAGAGATACTGGAAATACGTGCCCCACCCGAAGGCCTCATTGCGCGCCGAGGAGATGATGAACCACACTGCAAGCAGCGCGAGGAGGGTAGCGAAGACCCAGCGCCAGGGGTGGCGCAGTGGGCGGGCTTCGATCTTTTCTGGGGTAGTCGAAGCCGACGACTCCGACGCTGCCGGGAGAGAGGAGTTAGTCATTGATCGGCCTTTCATTAATCATTGCGTGCTCGACGAGGCCCTCGTCGACGCCCCACTTATTGAGTATCTCTGCATAGGCTCCGGTGTCGATGAGGTGTTGGAGTGCCGCGGCCACGGCGGGTCCGAGGTCAGAATCCTTGGGCACGGCGAAGCCGTAGGGTGCCGCGTCGAACATTTCGCCGACCATGGACATACGTCCATCTGAGCGGTTAACAGCCCAGGCAGAAACGGGGGAGTCCGCTGAGAGAGCATCAGCGCGCCCCATCAGGACCGCTAGGGCGGCATTATCGCTCGTGTCATAGGGAAGAATGGTCAGGTCGCCGTCGCAGGCTTCCTGCTTGGGGCGCAGATCGTCGGTCTCCGATACCGTGGTGCGCTGCACCGCGACGGTGAGGCCACAGGGGTTGGATGGGTCCACGTCATTGGGGCCATCGGTGAGTTTCGCCCACTGAATGCCGGCATAAAGAATATCGACGAAATCGAAGTTCTCGCGCCGCTCATCGGTATCGGTGAATCCGGAACCGCCCAGATCGATTTGTCCGGCTTGGACCGCCGGCAGAATCATAGAGAAGTCTTGCTCCACCGGCTGAAATTCAAGCCCCAATACTTGGGCGACGGCATTGGCCAAGTCCATCTCTAGGCCGATGATCGAGCCGTCGGAATCCTTGAATTCGAAAGGCGCAAAAGGCGGGTTCGTGCCTACTGTAAGGACGCCATCGGCATCCTCGTACATCGCGGCAATCTCGGGAACTTCGTCTACGTTGGGCGCAGACCAGCCTTCCGGCAGCGCCGGCTCCACGTTGGTAACACAGCCGGAGAGGGTTGCGGATGCTAGCAACCCGGCAGCGCCCACGATGATGGCCGTTTTCTTTCTCATGCTTTAACTCTCTTGGTAGCTAGCGGCTTTGCGCCGGTCCACAACGATGAAAATGGCCACGATAATGCCACCAATCGCGAACATAAGCAGGATCAGTGGTGTGGAGGCGTCTTGGTCAGCGCCCCACGGCCACAACGCACGCAGGGAGCCGAGCATGAAACCAGCCATGGCTGCAAGGGTGACATCGCGGTGATTATCCAGCAGGTAGTTCAATACCTTGACGAAAGCTGCGAGGCCACACACCGCGCCGAGTGCGAAGACACCCACGACGACCATGTTGCGGTCTGAGACCGCACCGATAATCGGCGCGTAGAGGCCCATGGTCAGCAAAATGAGGGAGCCTGACACACCGGGAAGAACGAGCGCGCACACAGCCACCATGGCCGCTAGGAAAACCACGAGCAGGTTGGGGTCTTCCACTGGGGTGGAGGTGAAGCCGGTGACGAAGAAGATTGCGACGGCGGCGATAACAAGCGCGGCGATGGACGCGGGTGAAACGCGCGACATCATGCTCAGCGGCACGATGATAGACACGGCGACCATGCCGAGGAAGAGCGCGCTGGATAGCGAAACTTGGCCCTCCACAAAGTTATGGAGGATCGTGGAGAAGCCGAAAACGGCGACGAGCATGCCGACGGCCACGGAGACGAGGAAGCCCCATTCGACCTTCTTGAAACGGCCGGAGATGAGATCATTGGCGTTATGCAAAGCGCGCTCATAGATGCCGACGATGAGCGCAACGGTGCCGCCGGAGATTCCGGGGACTAACTCGGCCATGCCAATAAGGGCGCCGCGAATGGCGTTGAAAAGATAATGCATAAACCGAAAGTAACCTTGACTGTCTACCCGGTGGGATTGCCGTGCCGGGAAGAGCGGGTGAGCAGATGACTTTTTATTCTCTCACCTCAACGCAGGCTTATGCAAACTATTCAATCAGTAGAAGGATATACGCCTTTTACATCGGCAGGCGCTTGGATACTTCACCGTAGAGCGATCCCAGGATGGCGAAGACAGTGAGGCCGACGAGGCCGTCGAGAAGCACTGCGTAGAAATTATTCAGCTGAGGATCGTTGGAGGAAGCCGTGGACTTGCGCAGTTCTTGATAGTAAGAAGAGCCTTCAACCTTGGTGGATATCTGCTTGTCCGCGCTGGACTCGGCAGCAGTAGCAGCGGCGGTGCCGCCTACGGTGAGGGCAATGGCGGTGCTCACAGCGATGATAGTGCGACGCATGGCGACGGGTTCCTTTCCATTGAAAACGCTAACACCCCACAACAGGCTCTGTCGTGGGGTGGAATTGTGCCCCTGGTGAGACTCGAACTCACACTACACGGGTTTTGAATCCGTTGCCTCTGCCAATTGGGCTACAGGGGCGCACAAGCAACGATACTAGCGCAGCGGACCAATTCGAACCTAATTGCCTGCCTGTGGCCCTCGACGGTGTCATTGAGCGCAACACGTTAGGATGGGCCGGGTGACTACTTCTCAGCCTCGACTCTTGCTCATTGATGGCCACTCCATGGCCTTTCGCGCATTTTATGCACTGCCCGCAGAGAACTTCTCCACCTCGGGCGGACAGCACACCAATGCGGTGTATGGCTTTCTTTCCATGTTGGCGAACATTCTGACTGAGGAAAAGCCGGACTTCGTCGCTGTAGCGTTCGATGTGGGCCGTAAGACCTTCCGTACGGAGATGTTCCCTGAATACAAGGCGCAGCGGGAGGCGGCCCCAGAAGAGTTCCGCGGCCAGGTCGAGCTCATCCGAGAGGTCTTGGACACCCTCGGTATCACCACGTTGTCGCGCGATAACTTCGAAGCTGACGACATCGTGGCCACGTTGTCCACTCAGGCCGGCGCGGATTATGAGACCTTCCTGGTCACCGGTGACCGCGACTATTTGCAGCTTGTCGACGACTCCACGACCGTCCTCTATCCCATGCGAGGGGTATCCAAGCTGCATCGCTTTACCCCGGAGGCAGTAGAAGAGAAGTATGGCCTCAGCCCCGAGCAGTACCCAGATTTCGCAGCCCTGCGCGGGGACCCCTCCGATAACCTGCCGTCTGTCCCGAAGGTGGGGGAGAAGACCGCCACGAAGTGGATCACGCAGTACGGCTCTTTGGATGGCCTCATCGAGCATGCCGAAGAGATAAAGGGCGTGGCGGGGCAGAACTTCCGCGACCGCATCGAGCAGGTCAAGCTCAACCGGAAGCTCACCCAAATGGTGACGGACATGGACCTGGAGGTTGGCCCGGCGGACCTCGGCTTTAAGGGAGCTGTGGCTAGCGAGGTGGCAGCTCGCTTCGACGAGTTGGAATTCGGCACGAATCTGCGCGAGCGGGTCCTCAACGCCGTCCCGCATGACGCTGCAGCTGAAGCTGCTGCGTTAGAGGACACCCCGGAAGTGACCGTGACCGTGGTGGACACTCCGCTGACTGAGTGGCTCGAGGACAAAGAACACGTAGCGGTCTTCGTGCAAGGCGACGGAACACCGGGCGCGGGTGATGCCGCAGCACTAGCACTCGTCGATTCCTCCTTTGAAGGACTCCAGATTGAATTGGGGGACTTGGACGCGGCCGATGACGCCGCACTGGCCGCCTGGTTGGAGTCCGACGCGCCGAAGTACCTCCACGAGGCAAAGGCGGCCTGGCACATGCTGGCGGGGCGTGGGATTAAGCTGCGCGGAATTGCCCACGACACTGCACTTGCTGCCTACATTTTGCGGCCCGGCCAGCGCACGTATGCGTTGACGGACGTGTACCAGCGCCATCTGCAGAAGTCCCTCGGGGCCGCCACGGAGCAGCTCTCCCTCTTGGATGACAATCAGCTGGTTGAACAGGCCGGCGCCATCATGGAGCTCGCGGCAGAGTTGACGAGTCAACTGCAGGAGATTGATTCCTTCGAGCTTTATACCGACCTTGAGCTGCCTCTGGTGAGCATCCTGGCGCGCATGGAAGCCGCGGGCATCGCAGTAGACCGAGACGTCTTAGAGACGCAGCGCGATGCCTTCATCGAGCAGGTTAACGAGCAGGAGCGCGCTGCCCGTGAGTTGGCTGGCGACGACTCCCTCAACCTGAACTCTCCGAAGCAGCTGCAGGCGGTGCTTTTTGAGACCTTCGATATGCCGAAGACGAAGAAAACTAAGACGGGCTATTCCACCGCGGCTAAGGAAATCGAGCAGCTCGCTGCTACCCACCCGCACCCCTTCTTGGATCACCTGCTGGCGCACCGCGAGTACCAGAAGATGAAAACGACGCTGGAGGGGCTCATCAAGACCATCCAGCCGGATGGGCGCATCCACACCACGTTCAACCAGACTGTGACTTCAACAGGCCGGTTGTCCTCCACGGAGCCGAACCTGCAAAACATTCCGGTGCGCACGGAGGCGGGCCGCCAGATCCGCTCGGCCTTCGTGGTGGGGGAAGGCTATGAAACCCTGATTACGGCGGACTACTCGCAGATCGAGATGCGCGTCATGGCTCATCTCTCCGCTGACCCCGGGCTCATCGAGGCCTACCGTGAGGGCGAGGATCTGCACAACTACGTCGGCTCCAAGGTCTTTGACGTTCCGGTGGATGAGGTCACACCGGAGCTGCGCCGCCGCGTCAAGGCCATGTCCTATGGCCTTGTGTATGGTCTCTCCGCTTATGGTCTGTCACAGCAGCTAGGTATCCCGGCACGCGAAGCCAAGGAGATTATGGAGAGCTACTTCGAACGCTTCGGTGGTGTGAAGCGTTACCTCGATGAGGTTGTCGTGCAGGCTCGCAAGGATGGCTACACCTCCACGGTCTTTGGGCGCCGCCGTTACCTGCCGGAGCTCAACTCCGACAACCGCGTGGCGCGCGAAAACGCCGAGCGTGCGGCCCTCAACGCCCCCATCCAGGGCACGGCGGCAGACATCATCAAGGTCGCCATGATCCGCGTGGACAAGGCTTTGGAAGGCATGGCTTCACGCGTGCTCCTCCAAGTTCACGACGAACTCGTTGTGGAGGTAGCTCCAGGTGAAACCGAGGAAGTCCAGAGCATCCTAGAACGCGAGATGGACAAGGCTATCGAGTTGACCGTGCCCCTCGAGGTTTCCGTGGGGGAGGGGAAGAACTGGGACGCCGCAGCGCACTAGAGAGCGCTTTAGGGATTTAAGTCAAACCCACCGCACGCTCGTCCTCGGTGGGCGTGCGGCGCTCCACCAAGCACCCGGCGAGGAGATCGAAGGGAGTTTGTCCCAGCAGCAGGACGCTCAATCCGAGGATGGCCAAAATGGTTGCCTCAACATAGGGGAGTCCTGTCAGTGCAACAAGGGTGAGGAGTAGCCAGCTGTTGCGAATTGCAGCGCTGGCGATGCCGGGATGCTCAGCAATGACCTCCAGCTTTAGCGACCACTTACCCAGGGAGGTCTGCTTTGTCGCCTCCGCCCACACACGGTAGACGTAGAAGACGAGGGCGAGGGCGACGATGTCATATATGGCGCCCGCCCTGCCTGTGAGGGCGCCATCGGTGCTGAGGTTGATGAGCCACTTGAGCACCACGATCACGGCGGCGGCAAGGAAGGCGTCGATCCACCACGCCACCGTGCGGCGCAGAAAGATCCCGAGGCGTTCTTGAAGCATGACTGCCAGCTTAGTTCGCTGCGACCGGCAGACTCGGCAACAGGGTGGGCGGTATCCGGCTTAGCGCGCGTCGCAGACGAAGATGGCGGTACCGGGGAAAATGGCTCCCCTTTCAGGAGACCACTGGCCCCAAGTGATGTCGAGGCCCTCTGGCCACTCGGGCTCGATGAGGTTGTGAATTTCAAATGAACCGCGCACCTGGAGCGCTCGCACCCAATCACCCATCGTGCGGTGAAACTCGGCATAGGTGAGCTCGTCGTTGGCATCCTGCTCGAGGTAGGCGCGCTCGAAATAGGACAGCGCTGCGGTGAGGACCTGGGGATCGTCGGGGAAGACCCAGCGCATCGGGTGTGGCACAGAAAAGACGAAGCGGCCACGTGGGCGCAGGACCCGGTGGACCTCGCGCAGAGCTAGGTCTAGGTCGGCCACGAAGGGCAAGGCGCCGAAGGCGGAGAAGACGACGTCGAAGGCTTCATCGCGATAGGGAAGCGCCAAGGCATCTGCTTGAACGAGTGGCAGGCCAGTCTCAGCATGGGAGAGCATTCCAGACGAGAGATCGAAGCCCGTCGCAAAGTGCGTGCGTCCTTGCAGCCACCGCGTGCACGGCGCGGAGCCGCAGCCGAGCTCGAGGACGGTAGCGGAGGAGACGTCGCCAAGCAGCTGCGCATCAGCCTCATGCAGCATCTCCGGGCACCAATAGAAAGAGGATAGATACTCGGGGTGTTCCGCGTGGTAGGAGTCGGCGTCATCATCCCAAAACTCACGATTGGCTGCGGATGCAGAAAAAGATGCTGAAGACATTGTTCCTCTCCCAATTTCTTTTTCGTGTCGTATTTGCCGTTTTAGCTGCGAGGATGTAGGGTTGTACGGGCGTGTCTATGACTCGGGACGCGCTGGGCTACTGTAGGAGAGCTTGGCACGGCTGCGAGTCGGGATTGGAATCCATCTTAAGCCTTGCGTATTTACGCTGCTTAATGACGCTTTTCAAGAGACGCGTAACTGTCCAATTACGATCTCCTACGTTTATTCGGAGCATAACTACATGCCAACTTCTAACACCCCTCAGGTTGCGATCAACGACATCGGAACCGCAGAGGACTTCCTCGCAGCTGTCGACGCCACCATCAAGTACTTCAACGATGGTGACATCGTCGAGGGCACCGTGGTCAAGGTTGACCACGACGAGGTCCTGCTCGACATCGGTTACAAGACCGAAGGCGTCATCCCGTCCCGCGAGCTCTCCATCAAGCACGACGTCAACCCGGATGAGGTTGTCGAGGTCGGCGACGAGATCGACGCTCTTGTTCTCACCAAGGAGGACAAGGAAGGCCGTCTGATCCTGTCCAAGAAGCGCGCACAGTACGAGCGCGCTTGGGGCGCCGTCGAAGAGCTGCACGCCAAGGAAGAGCCGGTTACCGGTACCGTCATCGAGGTTGTCAAGGGTGGTCTCATCCTGGACATCGGCCTCCGTGGCTTCCTCCCGGCTTCCCTCGTTGAGATGCGCCGCGTTCGCGACCTGGAGCCGTACATCGGCCAGGAGCTCGAGGCCAAGATCATCGAGCTGGACAAGCAGCGCAACAACGTTGTCCTGTCCCGCCGCGCATACCTCGAGCAGACCCAGTCCGAGGTCCGCTCCGAGTTCCTGCACCAGCTGCAGAAGGGCCAGGTCCGCAAGGGCGTTGTCTCCTCCATCGTCAACTTCGGCGCCTTCGTCGATCTCGGCGGTGTCGACGGCCTGGTTCACGTTTCCGAGCTGTCCTGGAAGCACATCGACCACCCGTCCGAGGTTGTCACCGTGGGCGACGAGGTCACCGTCGAGGTCCTCGACGTTGACCTGGACCGCGAGCGCGTGTCCCTGTCCCTGAAGGCAACCCAGGAGGATCCGTGGCGCGTCTTCGCCCGCACTCACGCTGTGGGCCAGATCGTCCCGGGCAAGGTCACCAAGCTCGTTCCGTTCGGCGCCTTCGTTCGCGTCGAGGAGGGCATCGAGGGCCTCGTCCACATCTCCGAGCTGGCTCAGCGCCACGTGGAGGTTCCGGACCAGGTTGTCAACGTTGGCCAGGAAGTCATGGTCAAGGTCATCGACATCGACCTCGAGCGTCGCCGCATCTCCCTGTCCGTTAAGCAGGCAGACGAGGACTACACCGACGAGTTCGATCCGTCCAAGTACGGCATGGCTGACTCCTACGACGAGCAGGGCAACTACGTGTTCCCGGAGGGCTTCGACCCGGAGACCAACGAGTGGCTCGAGGGCTACGACGAGCAGCGCCAGGCTTGGGAGGCTCGCTACGCCGAGTCCGAGCGTCGCTTCAACCTGCACACCGCTCAGATCGAGCGCAACCGTGCTGCAGCCGCTGAGGCCGCCGAGTCCGCTGCCAACTCCAACTACTCTTCCGAGTCTCAGGATGCAGCTCCGGCATCCGATTCTCAGGCAGAGGTTGGCGGCTCCCTCGCATCCGACGAGCAGCTCGCTGCTCTTCGCGACAAGCTCGCTGGCAACTAAGGACATTGCTTCTTAGGAAAGGCCGTCTTTTCCCGCTGGGGGAGAGGCGGCCTTTCGCGTATCCTAAGCCGGTATGAAACTGATTGGACTTACCGGCGGAATCGGCAGCGGAAAATCCACCGTAGCGCAGCTCCTCGTGCAGGAAGGCTGGGTACTGGTCGATGCAGACCGCATCGCCCGTGACATCGTTGAGCCAGGCCAGCCGGCACTCACTGAGCTGGCGGAGGCCTTTGGGCAGGACATTCTGCTCCCCGATGGGAGCCTTGATCGCGGTCTCTTGGCCTCCCGCGCTTTTGCCAGCGCCGAGAAAACCGCTGTTCTCAACTCCATTACCCACCCGCGTATCCAGGAAGAAACCCAGGCACGCTTCGAGGCAGCGCGCCAAGGCGGTGCCGAGTTCGTGGTTTATGACATGCCGCTCCTCGTCGATAAAGGGCTCCACGGAGACATGGACGCCACCATCGTCGTCGACGTCGACGCAGAGGAGCGAGTACGCCGACTAGTCGAGTACCGCGGCCTGGAGGAAACCGATGCACGCCGCCGCATAGCCGCGCAGCTCCCCGACGATGTGCGCCGTGCCGCCGCCGACTTCGTCATTGATAACAACGGCCCCCGCGAAGCGCTCGATGGGCAGGTCGCGGGGGTCGTCGAGAAGCTGCGTGCACTCCTAGGCTCACCCGATAGCTAAGAATCTCTTTCTAACTATCGCGTTGCTACGACGTCTGAGACGGCGATGTGGTCATTGTTTTCCATGTCTTCACCCACAAAATCGAGGTCCGTGCGCATAAGCATGGTGTTGTAGTCGCGCCACGACGTTAGCGTGTAATACAGGTGCTGATCATCCTGGTTTGGCAGCACGAAGGGCGCGTAGGTGTCGTTGAGAGGTTCGCCGCTGACGACCTTTGTGGTCTCGGCGCTGACTAGCATGCGGCGTGGCGACCACGGTCCCTCCGGACTATCCGCAGTGCGCATGACGATGCCTTCACCTTCCACCCCGTACATGGTGACGAACTTGCCCAAGTACTGGTTGTAGGCGACGGAGAGCTCTGAGACCTTACCGTCAAGCACTTCGCTAGCTTGTGCGGGGTCCTTTACCCAGGAGCCATCAGAGTAGTAGCTGAAGGCACGTTCGTTGGGGAATTCCGACTTTGGTGCGCGCGATAGGTAAGCGGGGCCGCGGCGGCCGTTGCCCGTGGTGAAGCGGTAGACATAGTCCCCGTGCTCGATGTAGGCCGATTGCTGTAGTTTCTCAAAACCGGCGCGATAGTTGGCCCCGCCAGGGATGGGCGCGTTCGCACCGTGGCTAGCGTTGGTGCGTGTGGCCTCCGGAACCGCGCGCCACGTGACTCCGCCATCGGTGGACTTCACCGTCGCGGCATAGTTGGTGGACCAGCCTGTGTTCGGGTCGTGCCACGAGCGCACGGACATGTAGTCAACGTAATGCACGCCGTCAACAACGATGCCCGCGGTGGGGATCGTGGTGCGCTCACCGTTGGTATCGGCATCCCCAACCTTTTGTGAAGGAATGAACTCCTTTGCCCGGCCATTGTCGGACCAGCCGTCAGTAGTCAGTGCCTCCTCGAGACGTAGGCCGTCGCCATAATCGTGGTCCGTCGTGCGCAACAGGAGGTTAGAACGCCAACCATCGCCCTGGCCGACGCAGTCCATGGAGTCACCGAAGACGTAGTAGGAATGACCTGCGTCATCAGAGTAGGCGATGCCCAGATCGGTCCCGGAGATGCCAAACTTTTGATCCGTGCGGTTGGGTGAACCGGAACCGGTGATCAGCTGCATGATCTGGGTGGGCCCGCCAGTGATTTGGCGCTGGTTATAGTTGCTGCGCTGCCCATTCGCAGACTCTCCCGGCTTTCCCGAACGGGAGGAGCTGCCGAAGAGCGCATCGAGCCCACCGAGAGAGGATCCACCGGCTGGACCGGAAGCCTTCGGAGTGGAGGTAAAGCTACCAGACTTCGAGTAGGGCGTACACGGCGCGGCGAAGGCCGAGGGTGTCTGGGTTAGTACGGCGAGGGGGAGCAGCCCGGCAATCGTCAGGGTGCTGGCAAGGGAACGGAACTTCATGCCAGCCGATTCTAAAGGAAGGCGGGAACTTTTAAAGGATATGGCGGATAAAATTTACCTGCTGCTCTCATCCCGTTCATGTCTGCGGTTTATTCTCCCCCTTCATGGGAACCTGGGACGTTGGGCCTTTTGATAATCATGCCGCGTGCGAAGTGCTCGCGGATATTCGTGACGGTTCCTTCGACCTCGATGCATTCAAAAAGAGCTGCGTGGATTCGCCCATTGATATCGACGACGCCGAGATTGTCATCGCCTTGGGAGCGCTGGCCACGGCGCCGGCCGACAAGCTGCCTCCGGGGATCAGCGCTGACGCTGTCAAGGCGCTGCGCACACCGCAGACTCGGGCGTGGTTGCGCAAGCGGATCAACACGGCGATGGAGCCGGACAAATCCGCAATCTATGCGCTCTGGGAGACCACCGGTGAGCTCGAGCTGTGGCTGCGCACCACGCGTGCGGCGCTGCCCTAAGCCGCTGTCCTAGCCGGTTTCGTCCGCGCCGCGTTAGACTGGTCGGCATGGCTTTTGCTGCTGAACACCCTATCCTGCCGGTCTCTGAACACCGCCCAGTCGGCGAAGTTGAGCGCCGCTCGGCCGAGTTTCGTGTTGAGTCCGAGTACCAGCCCGCCGGTGACCAACCTGCGGCTATCGCGGAACTCAACGAACGCCTCAACCGCGGAGAGCGCGACGTGGTCCTCATGGGTGCCACGGGCACCGGTAAGTCAGCGACTGCTGCGTGGCTCATTGAACAGCAGCAACGCCCGACACTGGTGATGGCGCCGAATAAGACACTAGCAGCACAGCTGGCAAATGAGCTGCGCCAACTCCTTCCACACAACGCGGTGGAGTATTTCGTCTCCTATTACGACTACTATCAACCGGAGGCCTATATCGCGCAGACGGACACCTACATTGAGAAGGATTCTTCTATCAACGAGGATGTGGAACGCCTGCGCCACTCGGCAACGTCGGCCCTGCTCTCTCGCCGTGATGTCGTCGTCGTCTCCTCAGTGTCCTGCATCTATGGCCTAGGCACGCCGCAGTCCTACCTTGACCGCTCCGTCGTGCTCGAGGAGGGGGAGGAGATTGACCGCGATCGCTTCCTGCGCTTGCTAGTCGATATTCAGTATGAGCGCAATGACGTGGGCTTTACACGCGGAACCTTCCGCGTCAAGGGCGATACCGTGGATATTATCCCCGCCTACGAAGAGCGCGCGGTGCGCATCGAGTTCTTCGGCGATGACGTGGACGAGCTCTACTACATCCACCCCTTGACGGGCGACGTACTGGAGCGGGTCGATGAGGTGCGGATTTTTCCCGCGACCCACTACGTAGCAGGCCCAGAGCGTATGGCCCGTGCCATTGAGGACATCAAGGAGGAGCTCGCGGAGCGCCTCGCCGAGCTGGAGAACCGCGGCAAGTTGCTCGAAGCGCAGCGCCTGCGTATGCGTACCGAATACGATCTCGAGATGATTGAGCAGGTGGGCTTTTGCTCCGGCATTGAGAACTATTCGCGCCACGTTGATGGCCGCCCCGCCGGTTCCGCGCCGGCGACGCTCTTGGATTATTTCCCAGAGGACTTCCTCACCATCATCGATGAGTCTCACGTGACCGTCCCGCAGATCGGCGGCATGTTTGAGGGCGATATGGCGCGCAAGCGCAACCTCGTGGAGTTTGGCTTCCGTTTGCCTTCTGCCGTAGACAACCGGCCGTTGACCTTTGATGAGTTTGAGGAGCGCGTGGGCCAAACCGTCTACATGTCGGCCACACCGGGCGATTTCGAAATGACGGCCTCCGGCGGCGAGTTCGTGGAACAGGTCATTCGCCCCACCGGCCTTGTCGACCCGAAGGTGACGGTCAAGCCCACCAAGGGCCAGATTGATGATCTCATCGATGAGGTCCGCGCCCGCACCGCGAAGCAGGAGCGCGTCCTGGTCACGACCTTGACCAAACGCATGGCAGAGGACCTCACTGACTATCTGCTCGAACACGGCATCAAGGTGCGCTACCTCCACTCGGATATCGACACCCTGCAACGCGTGGAGCTGCTGCGGCAGCTGCGCTTGGGTGAGTTCGACGTTCTTGTGGGTATCAACCTGCTGCGTGAGGGCCTTGATCTTCCTGAGGTGTCACTCGTTGCCATCTTGGATGCTGACAAGGAAGGCTTCCTGCGCTCCACTACCTCGCTCATTCAGACGATTGGCCGCGCCGCCCGAAACGTCTCCGGTGAGGTCATTATGTATGCGGACAAGATTACGGACTCGATGCAGGAAGCCATCGAGGAGACCGAGCGCCGCCGTGAGAAACAGATTGCCTATAACAAGGAGCACGGCATCGACCCGCAGCCCCTGCGTAAGAAAATCGCCGACATTTTGGATCAGGTCTATGAAAACGCCGACGAGCAAGGGGAGGGCGCGGATCCCACGGCAATCGTCGACAAGCCAGATGTGTCCTCCATGGCAGCCGACGAGGTGCAGGCGCTTATCGACGACCTGACGACCCAAATGCGTGAGGCCGCCCGAGAACTCAAGTTCGAGTTGGCGGGGCGTCTGCGCGATGAGATCGCTGATCTGAAAAAGGAGCAACGCGGTCTTAAGGAGGCCGGGATCTAATGGCGCGCCCAGTGCTGAAATTTGCCAACTCAATGTGCGGGTAAAATCCGTCTCTGCGTAGAAGACCGTGTCATACTGTTAAGGATTAATCGCTACTTATAAGGAGAATCATGCTGAGCTACAACGTCATCGCCGTCGGAACCGATGGCTCTCAGACTTCCATGCGCGCTGTCCGTTCTGCCGCATCCATGGCGCGCGCCTATGACGCGACGCTGATTATCGTGTCCGCTTTCTACAACCACTCTGGTTCGATGCTTGGCGCCCCCAACTCAGAGGACGCCCGAGTACCGGTGGTGAGCGAAGAGATGTCGGAAAGCTTCCTCAACAATGCCGCGGAGATCGCGCACGGCGAGGGCGCGAAGCGCATTGAAATCATTGCTAAGTCCGGTGACCCTGTGAATTCACTCCTCGAGGTGGGCAAGGATTACGACGTCGATATGTTCGTCGTGGGCAACAAGGGAATTCACTCAGTGCGCGGTCGCGTGTTTGGTTCCGTAGCGACGGAGCTGACCCGCAAGGCCCACGCTGACGTCGTGGTGGTCAACACCACTGACTAGGGCAGCGCAACGCGTGCGTACTCTCGTGCGCGCTGATCGACGTGAATGCGCCAGCGTTGTTAGACTAGCTGGTGCGCAAAAGCTTTAAAGTTTTGTCAAGCGGTGGCCTCACGGTTGGGGCCCAGCGAAGAAAGGTCATCATGAGCGATTACAACAAGATCGTGGTCGGCACCGACGGTTCCAAGTCCTCCTTGCTCGCAGTGGAGCGCGCCGCCAAAATCGCCGCAGCCTTCGATGCCACCCTCATCATCGGTTGCGCCTACTACGAGAACCAGGAGCAGGCTTCCAAGACCCTGCGCCAGGATTCCGTAACGATTCTCGGTGATGAGAAGGCCCAGGCCAACCTCGCCTCCGGCAAGGAGCACGCAGAGAAGTTCGGCGTGACAAAGGTGGAGACTGCTGTGCGCCCGGGCACTCCGGTCCAGGCCCTGATGTCCATCGTCAACGACAACAAGGCAGACCTGCTCATCGTTGGTAACCGTGGAATCAACTCCCTGACCGGCCGCCTGCTTGGTTCGGTACCGGCGGATGTTGCACGTCAGTCCGACTGTGACGTCATGATTGTTCACACTGTGAGCTAGGACGTTAGTCGTCACGGCGCGCACGCTCCAGAGAAGTCCCTAGCATCGAGGAAGCCTCTGGGCCTGCGCGCCGTTTTGTTTTTAACGAGCTTTAGTCGCTCAATCGCAGCTCGCGGTAGGCGCGCGCAAGAGCATTGCCATCGGTCCCCTGAATGAGTGGGATGTCGAAGGACGTCTGCTCGTTGACCTTCACCAAGGGGGCCAGCGAACCGTGTGAGAGCAGCTGCTCTTGTGGGCTGAGGTTGCGGATTGCCACGGCCGCTACGTGGTTGGGGTGTTCCGCCGCCGCGTCGGCATAGGTCAGCGGATCGTGTTGACCGTCATCGCCGATGAGCAGCCAGCGTAGCTTGGGGAAAGCAATGAAAAGGTTGCGGAGCTGGACGCGCTTGTGCTCCTGCCCATTCCGGAAGAGGCCGGTGGGGGTAGGGCCCCAGTCTGTCAGCAGCAGGGGACCACGCGGGAAGCCCTTATCTGCCATGAAGTTAACCAAGGTGTCGTAGGTGTTCCACGCGCCGGTCGAGAGGTAGATGAAGGGGGTCTCGGGGTGCTGCTGCGCGATTTCCCGGTAGAACCTTGCCATGCCATCGACTGGGGTGCGCGTATTGGTGCGCTTGACCCACGAATTCCATGCTGCAATCATTGCGCGCGGAAGCCACGTCACCATGATGGTGTCGTCAATATCGCTGACCACGCCGAAGGTGGTGTCTTTGCTCACGATTAGTACTTCTGAGGTCACCTCATCCGCGCCCTTGGCACGGATGGTGACCTCGTGCCAGCCGGGCTCTAGGCCGTGGTTGTAGACGAGGATATCGATGTAGCCGTTGTCGTTCGTAGTGCCCGATACTGTCTTCCCACCAACGGTGACTTCCACCTCGTGGTGCGTGACTTGGATGGTGAAGAATTGGCGGTAGCCACGCTGCGCCCAGGTATCTGTCTCTTCAGCCGTTGGGTCATGCATGAGGACGCGGCCTAGAACATGGACGAATTCTTCATTGCCGTAGCCGGCATAGCCAGTGATGCTGGGCTGCCACCCTTTGCGTGCCGAGCGCTTGATCGAGAGGGAATTCGCAGTGAATTCGACTTTGCGGGCGATATCGGAAAGTGCCATGCGCTCCAGACTATCCGAAAACCTCCGCATAACGGCCGGTGATGGTCAAGGACTGCGTCGCACGCGTGAGCGCCACGTAGAGGTTGTGTAGACCCTGAGGGGAGGCCGCCACGATGTCATCTGGGTTGACCACCGTGACGTGGTCAAACTCGAGGCCTTTGATGTCTTCGGCATTGGCAGCCGTGATAACGGCGCGCAGCCGCCCGTCGTCATCCTGGTATGTTGTCGGATCCGCATCGGTGGCGTCCTCGCGCCAGACGACGTCCACACCATCTCGCACCGCGATGCTCGGAGTGGCCTCAGGGTTGATCTCTTCCAACAGCCGATTGGCTAATTCTGTGACCGGGCGCGGGGTGCGGTAGTTGACCGTCAACCCGTGCAGCCGGAAGCGCTCTCCGACAAAAGGCTCGAGCGTCTCGCCCCAGTCATCCACACCGGCGGGCGCTCCAGTCTGGGAGGTATCGCCGACGACCGTCATCCAGCGGGAAGGGCTGCGTCGGAAAATCATGCGCCACTCCATCGGGGTCAGCTCCTGGGCTTCATCGACGATGACGTGGCCGTAAGCCCACGTGTAGTCCTCGCGGGCACGTTGAGCGGTGGTGCGAGAATCCTGAACCTCGTGACGGCGAGCGAGGTGCTCAGCGTCGATGACGTCGTGGGCAGAGAGAATCTCCGCTTCGAACATGTCATCATCGTTGTCGGTGGAATCAGATGAGCTCAGAATATCGAGGGCATCTTCTGCCTCCGCGACCTGTTCGCGCCATTCTTTCTCCTCGGCGGCGCGCTCTGCTTCGGGGTCGGGCATGCCGATGAGGACTGCGAGCTCGTCGAGAAGCGCGGCGTCGGAGGCCGCCCAGGCCCTACCGTCGTCGCGGTAGAGGGCGGTGCGGGTTTCATCATCATAAGCGTTGGCCGCTGAATCGATTCGCCCGGTGCTGCTCAGGAGATCAGCGAGCACGTCGGTAGGCGTGAGGTGGGGCCAGAACTCGGAGATAAGCTCCTGGACCTTGAGCTCGTCTGCAAGATCGTCGTGTAGTTGGTCCACGTCCGCACGGGAGAGCAGGTTGGCACCTCCCAGCGGGTCAGAACCGATGCGTTCGGCCATCTGCTGCGCCAGAGACTCGATGAGGTGTTCCGCAAACGCGGCTTGGGCATCGTTGTGCGGCTTGCGTGAGCGCCGCGCGCGGGTACGCGCCGCCTTGACCATAGCTGGGGTGACGGTGAGCTCGAGCTGATCGATCTCCAGTGTTTGCGGCTGCTCCGGTAGGCGCTGATAATCCTTGACCGCGTTGCCGAGGATCTCCACCATGGCAGCGGAGCCCTTGATCTCGCGGGCGAGCAAGGACTCTGAGTGCGTGGCCTCGATGCCGGGGAAGAGGGAAGAAATGGTGGAGAGCACAACGCCGGTCTCACCAAGTTCCGGGAGCACTCGGGAAATGTATTCCAGGAAAGTGGAATTGGGGCCGACGATGAGCACGCCTGTGGCGGCTAGTTGTTCGCGGTAGGTGTAGAGCAGGTAGGCCACGCGGTGCAGCGCAACAGCGGTCTTGCCGGTTCCTGGTCCGCCTTCAACCACCATGACACCGCGCGTGTTGTCGCGGATGATCTCATCCTGCTCGCGCTGAATGGTTTCCACGATGGAGGGCATGTGCCCAGTGCGCGCGCGCTGCATCACGTGGTGGAGGGCGGACTCGCTTGCGACATCGCTGCTGTCAGCAGAGGACTCTCCCTCCAAGACCTCGTCGCTGATTCCAGTAACCGTGCGTCCGGTGGTCCGGATATGCCGGCGGACATGGACGCCTTCAGGGTGCGCTGTAGTGGCGAGGTAGAAGGGCCGCGCCATCGGGGCACGCCAATCCAAAAGAAGCGTGCGGTAGTCTTCCTCCCGGGCATCAAGTCCCATGCGGCCGATATAGCGGCGGTCTAGTCCCTCCGGGGTGGGGTTATCGCCGGGTGCATCGATGTCGATGCGCCCAAAAACTAAGCCGAGTTGGGCGACGTTGAGGCGATCCAATTTGGCCTGCAGGCCGTGGTACTCGGTCTCTCGCCGAACGAGTGCATCGGCATCCGGGGTATGCGGATCGACGGCAGCTTGCACCTCGTTCAAGCGCACATTGGCCGCTTGAACCTCGTTGTCCAAACGCTCGAAGAGGCCATCGACATATGCTTGCTCGCTAGCTATTTCCGCGCTCTGCTCGTTCGCGTGGGCGCCGGGTTTCCCGGTGTGAGTCGCGGGTGAAGATTCAGACACAAGGCTCCTTGGGTGCGTATGAAGGCTTCTCGTGGACAGACGGGAAGTAAAAGAGATAGGAAGAGTGGACAGGAAAAAGAACAACGGCCCAGCATACTAGCTGAGCCGTTGTTCTCTCCACCGCGGTGATTATCGCGGTGCGTTGCGGAGTTATCCGCAGCGTAGGACGGAGAGCTTAGAAGCGGTCACCGAACTTCTTGAAAGCCTTATCCAGCTTCTTGGAGGCTTCCTTCTGGAGCTTCTCGGCGCGCTTGCGAGCCTTCTTCTGGGCGCGCTTGCCATCAAGCGAGTCTGCCTTGGCTAGGGCCTCGTCAGCGCGGTCCTGTGCCTTGCCGGCTGCCTTGACGAGGCTCTTGCGGGCGGTCTCGGTGTTGTCACGGGCAGCGTCGAGCCAGTCATCCTTGTTGTCCTCAAAGAACTCGCGTGCAGTCTCAGCGGTATCCTCGACGAAGGAGCGAGCGGAGTCGATGAAGTCCCGGCCGGTGGACTCCCAGTCATCGCGGTTGTCCTCTACGTAGTCCTTGGCAGTCTCGAACCAGTCATTGGCCTTGGCCGTGACGTCGGAAGAAATCTCGTTTGCGCGGCTGGAGAAGTCCTCCGCAAACTTCTGCTGCTCGGACTTACCTGGCAGTGCCTGCTGGATCTTCTTGTTGGCACGCTCCGACGCCTTGGCGGCGCGCCAGCGTACGGAGGGCTTTCCTTCGGTGTCCTGCGTAACAATGGCCAGGGCACCAAGTAGGGCAGTGTTGGTGATGAAGCTGTTGCGCTGAGCTTCCTTGTCCTTTTGGGAATCCGCGGTCCAGAAAGCATTGCCGACCAGGTTAGGGACGTGCGTCAGCGCGAGCACTGCAGCCGAGGTGCGCGGAGCCTTGCCCAGCGCGAGGCTCGTGCCCGCAGCGGTCTTCGCGCCGCCGAGCGCGCGGGTAACGAGCTCTGGGTCATTGGGGATGTAGCCTGCATATTCGCGGGGCAGCACCTTGCGCAGGCGCTTAAGCACGGACTCGGTGTCCGCGACGTGCTCCGAGGTGTTGCGGAGCGTATCCACACCATCCCAGACAAACACGGAGGCCAGCATAGGACGGGCAAATTTACGAATCATGACGTGCTCCATTCGATAGATCTGTAAAGACGTTCGTCACACCATAGTACGCGCGTTAAATAACTGCTGCCGTGAGGGCAGCAGTTAACACGTAGCTACCAGCGGCGCTCCCACCATTCGTCCATGTGTGGGCGTTCTGCGCCGAGCGTGGTGGGGGCACCGTGCCCGGGGCGGACAATGGCTTCGTCCGGATAGACATCAAAGAGCCGCTGTGTGACATCCTTGTAGAGGCGTACGAAATCACCCTCTGAGGTGGTCTTGCCCACACCACCGGGGAAGAGGGAATCGCCGACGAAAAGGTTGGTCACCCCGTCGATGTCTGCTGCAATGGCTGCACCGCCCGGGGTGTGCCCGCGCAGGATGATGACCGGGAAGTCGTGGCCAGCGAAAGACAGCGTATCGCCGTGCTCCAGCTCCACGTCGACGGGCGCGGGCAAAGCAGGGGCGTCCAGGAAAGAGGAATAGTGAACGGCACCGGTTTCATTCAAGACTTCCTTGAGTGCACGTACGTGATCCCAGTGGCGGTGTGTGGTCAGCACCGCGGTGATCTTTACTCCGTGGTCGGCGGCCAAGGAGAGCAGTGCAGGGGCGTCAGCGGAGGCGTCGATAAGCAGCGCCTCGTCACCCGCGCACAGCAGATAGCAATTGTTGTCCATCTCGGACACGGAAATTTTCTGAAGCTTGAGGGCGTTGTTCATAAGTCCAACCATACGGGTACATTCTGATTGAGAACTCTCTGAACGCACATTCATTTGTGTAGGAAGGCAGCAACTAGTGGCTGATCGTTTGGTCGTACGTGGTGCGCGTGAGCACAACCTCAAGGGCGTGGATATCGATATTCCGCGCGATAACCTGGTGGTGTTTACCGGCCTATCGGGCTCAGGCAAGTCCTCACTCGCCTTTGACACCATCTTCGCCGAGGGCCAGCGGCGCTACGTGGAGTCTTTGAGCTCCTATGCGCGCATGTTCCTTGGCCAAATGGATAAGCCGGACGTCGAGTTCATCGACGGTCTATCCCCAGCGGTGTCCATTGACCAAAAGTCCACGAACCACAACCCCCGCTCGACGGTGGGAACCATCACCGAAATCTATGACTACCTGCGCTTGCTCTTCTCCCGCGCGGGCACTGCGCACTGTCCTGAGTGTGATGCCGTCATTGAGCGCCAAACCCCGCAGCAGATTGTTGATGAAGTCTTAAGTCACGAGGAGAAGCTGAAATTCCAGGTCCTCGCACCGGTCGTTCGTCGACGTAAGGGCGAGTTCGTTGACCTCTTTGCGGACCTCGCGGCCCAGGGTTACTCCCGTGTTCGGGTGGATGGGGAGCTTTACCAGCTCAGTGACCCGCCGAAGCTGAAGAAGCAGATCAAGCACGACATCGACGTCGTCGTGGACCGCCTGCAGGTCAAGTCGTCTCAAAAGCAGCGGCTTACGGATTCGGTTGAGACGGCACTACGGTTGGCAGATGGCCTGGTCACCCTTGATTTCGTTGACCGTGAAGAGCTCACCCACACGTATTCGGAGAAGGCTGCCTGCCCCAACGGGCACACCCTGACCATCGAGGAATACGAGCCGCGCGCCTTTTCTTTCAATGCTCCCTTTGGTTCCTGCCCGGTGTGCGATGGCTTGGGCACGCGCCTTGAAGTGGATGTGGATCTGTTGATCCCGGATCCGGATGCCCCGGCTGTCGAAGCCATCCAACCGTGGACGTCGAGCCCCAATGCGCGATATTTTGTCAAACTAGTCGAAGGTCTAGCGAAGGCCCTGGACTTTGATCCGCGCACCCCGGTTTCCGAGCTCACCGAGGAGCAGCGCCACGCCTTGATCTATGGCACAGATGTGGAAGTCAGTGTGCGCTACAAGAACCGCTATGGCCGCCAGCGCAACTGGTCAGCGCCGTTCGAGGGAGCTATCGGCTTCTTGGAGCGCAAGCTCGATCAGGCGGATTCCGAGTCGCAGAAGGACCGTCTCCTTCAGTACACCCGCCGTGTGCCGTGTAACGCTTGTGGCGGTACCCGCCTGAAGCCGGAAATCTTGGCGGTGCGTTTGGCCTCCACCGCGCATGGCGAGCAGTCCATCGCCGGCTTGACGGCACTGTCCATCGAGGAGGCGGCGGAGTTCCTCGACTCTCTCGTGTTGGGCCACCGCGAGGAGATCATTGCTGGTGCTGTGCTCAAGGAGATCCAGGCTCGCCTGCGCTTCCTTCTCGACGTCGGCCTGAACTACCTCACCCTTGACCGCGGCGCCTCCACGTTGTCCGGTGGCGAAGCACAGCGCATTCGCCTCGCAACCCAGATTGGCTCCGGCCTGGCGGGAGTCCTCTACGTGCTGGATGAGCCCTCCATTGGTCTGCACCAGCGCGATAACCAGCGCCTCATCGCCACGTTGAAGCGCCTGCGCGATATCGGAAACACCTTGATTGTGGTGGAACATGATGAGGACACCATCCGGGAGGCGGACTGGCTTGTCGACGTTGGACCGCGGGCCGGCGAATTCGGCGGAACGGTGGTCTATCAGGGCGAGCCCGCCGGCATCGAATCTGTGGAGGAGTCCCTGACGGGGCAGTATCTGTCAGGAAAGAAGAAGCTTGCGGTCCCGGATACGCGCCGTGAGATTGACCCTGAGCGCATGCTCAAGGTGGTCGGCGCGCGCGAGAATAATCTCAAGGGCATTGATGTAGAGATTCCGCTGGGCGTGCTCGTGTGTGTGACAGGCGTGTCCGGCTCCGGTAAATCCACCGTGGTCAACCAGATCTTGGCCAAGACCTTGGCCAACAAACTCAACCGTGCCCGCCAAGTACCCGGTCGCGCCAAGCGCGTTGAAGGCGTGGAACACCTAGACAAGCTGGTGCAGGTGGACCAGAGCCCTATCGGCCGCACCCCGCGCTCGAATCCGGCAACCTACACAGGGGTCTTCGACAAGATCCGTAATCTGTTCGCGGAAACCCAGGAGGCTAAGGTACGCGGTTACAAGCCGGGCCGGTTCTCCTTCAACGTCAAGGGCGGACGCTGTGAGGCGTGCCAGGGCGACGGCACCATAAAGATCGAGATGAACTTCCTGCCCGATGTTTATGTGCCGTGCGAGGTTTGTGACGGTGCCCGTTATAACCGCGAAACCCTGGAGGTCCTCTACAAGGGCAAAAACATCGCCGAGGTTCTCGACATGCCGATCTCGGAGGCAGCCGAGTTCTTTGAACCCATCACGTCGATCCACCGCTACCTCAACACCTTGGTGGAGGTGGGCCTGGGATATGTTCGCTTGGGTCAGGCCGCCACGACGCTTTCCGGTGGTGAGGCGCAGCGCGTGAAGCTGGCCTCCGAACTCCAAAAGCGCACGAATGGGCGCACGGTTTACATCCTGGACGAGCCAACCACCGGACTGCATTTCGAGGACATCCGAAAGCTCATGCTCGTCATTCAAGGCCTGGTTGATAAGGGCAACTCGGTGATCATCATCGAGCACAACCTCGACGTCATTAAGGCCGCCGATTGGATCGTGGACATGGGCCCGGAAGGCGGCTCGTGCGGCGGCACCGTCGTGGCCCAAGGCACGCCAGAAGACGTGGCGCAGGTGGAAGGCTCCTATACGGGAGGGTTCCTCAAGGAGCTGGTGTGATGTTGGGCCACAGAAGTACCCGCACGGCAGCACTAGCCATCAGCATTGCTGCGACAGCCACCATGACGGGGTGTTCCGGCCCAGCGGAAGACACATCGCCGCCGGCTCCCGAAGAATCATCAGGCGTGGAAGCACCCGCCAGCTATGACGTGCGCGCCGAATTACGCGATGTCGTCTCTGAAGTAGAGAAGGAGTTCAATGTCCGCGCCGGCGTGGCGGTGGCGGATAGGGAAGGGACTGTCAACGCCGGATTACGCGGTGAGGAGCCTGCGTGGTCGACGGTGAAGGTTCCTATCGCGATTGCCGCGCTGCGCGACGGCGCTAGCCCGGAGCTCGTCGACCTCGCGATTAAGGAATCCGACAATGATGCTGCCTACGCGTTGTGGTCCCACGTGCGATGGACTGAGGGCGATGCTGGGAGCGCAGTAACGGCGCTCTTGGAAGAGTATGGTTCGACCGGGGAGTTCGAGGAACCTTTTGGCTACTCCACGTGGCTGCTGGAAGACCAGGCAGAGTTTGGCGCACACTTACCGTGTATTCCGGAAGCAGAACAGGTCTATGACGCAATGGATGACATTGTGGAGTGGCAAGACAACGGATTGGACAAGCTCCCGAACACCCGCGCCAAGGGCGGGTGGGGACTATCCGAGTACGACGACGGTTATACCCACCGCCAAATTGGTGTGCGGGAAACCACCCCATCGGGCTCGAGTAAAGAGTCCACGGTGGGATTGGCCATTGAAGTCACTATGCCGGGTGAGTACGCCGAAGAAGCAATTCCTGCGCTCAACGTTCTTGCTGCTGGAGTGGACCGAGTCGTAACTGAGGCCTTGGAGGCTGGCGCGCTTAAACCGGTGGAGGGCTGCGCACCGCCCACGGCAACGCAGACTGCAGGAACGACATCGGCACGCCGATTTGGTTCCTGAAAAATCAGGTGTTAAAGTAGTGCGCACTACCGCCCGTAGCGCCTCCTCCAGGAGGTACTTGGGCCGCAAGCGGAGTTTCTCCCACCCGAAGCCGCGCCGGAAACTAGTTTCGCCGCAGGATAAAGGTTAAGAGTAGGCGCCATACATTGGCGCGTGCTTGAAAAGAAACTCCCGGATGCCTTTGGCACCGGGATTTATTCGTTTGTGGTCACGGTAGGCACACTACTAGCCCCCACAATCGAGGAGAACCACAATCAGCGCTGAAGCTCGCATTAATGAGCGCATCCGAGTACCCGAGGTCCGTCTTGTTGGCCCCGGTGGTGAACAGGTGGGCATTGTCCGTACAGACGATGCTCGCAAGCTTGCGTACGAAGCCGATCTTGACCTGGTCGAGGTTGCCCCGAACGCTAAGCCGCCCGTAGCCAAGATCATGGATTACGGCAAGTTTAAGTACGAACAGGCTCAGAAGGCCCGCGAGTCCCGTAAGAACCAGCAGCAAACCGTGGTGAAGGAGCAGAAGCTCCGTCCGAAGATTGATGATCACGATTACGAGACCAAAAAGGGCAACGTGGTGCGCTTCCTGGAGAAGGGCTCCAAGGTCAAGGTGACCATTATGTTCCGTGGCCGCGAGCAATCGCGTCCGGAGCTGGGTTTCCGCCTGCTGGAGCGTTTGGCTGACGATGTCGCAGAGGTCGGCGTCGTGGAGTCGCGCCCCAAGCAGGATGGTCGCAATATGACCATGGTCCTTGGGCCCGTCCGCAAAGGCAAGAAGTAGACCACGCTCCACTTAGGATTTAAGGATTTAATTCTCATGAAGCAGAAGACTCACAAGGGCACCGCCAAGCGCATCAAGGTGACCGGCTCCGGCAAGCTGCGTCGCGAGCAGGCTAACCGCCGCCACCTCTTGGAAGGCAAGCCTTCCAAGCGCACCCGTCGTCTGAAGGGCACCGAGGACGTCGCCAAGGCAGACACCAAGCGCGTCAAGCGCCTTCTCGGCCGCGCATAGTCAGCGCCGAAACTCCCATCCCCACACACTCACAATCAAGATAAGGAAGTATTACTGTGGCACGAGTAAAGCGCTCAGTTAACGCCAAGAAGAAGCGTCGCGCGATCCTGAAGTCCGCTAAGGGCTACCGCGGCCAGCGCTCCCGCCTCTACCGTAAGGCCAAGGAGCAGTGGCTGCACTCCATGACTTACGCTTACCGCGACCGTCGCGCCCGTAAGTCTGAATTCCGCAAGCTGTGGATCCAGCGCATCAATGCTGCCGCTCGTATGAACGACATCACCTACAACCGCCTCATCCACGGCCTGCGCCTGGCTGAGATCGAGGTCGACCGCAAGATTCTCGCTGAACTTGCCGTCAACGACTTCGAGGCTTTCTCCGCACTGTGCGAGGCCGCCAAGGCCGCACTGCCGGAGGACGTTAACGCACCGAAGGCTGCGTAAGCATCGAGCGTAGAAACGTCACGAACCCACCGCCCTCTTATGGAGGACCGGTGGGTTTCTTGTTGTGGGGAGTAGCACCCGCTAGGCCGGCGGGCGTACTGCTCCTCTTTGTGGTTTGTGTTACATTGCTCGTTGTTGTGTAAATCAAGGTAGTCGTTGGCTTCTGGGCCTGCCCTAGGGGCACATGGTGCGAAGGAGAGATAGTTATGACCAACCCGAATAGCGCGTATCAGCCCAATGGCGATGCTTATGGCGGTGGCTCTTATGGCGGACAGTCGCAGCAGTCGAACCCCTTCGGATCATCCAGTGATCAGTACGGTTACAGCTCGGCTCCGTATGGCGGTTCGCAGCAGTCCCAGAATCTGCCCGCACAGCAGGATGCATACCAGTCAAACTATGGCCAGCAGCCACACCCGGGCGGCGAGCAGAAGTCATGGTTGGTAGCGCTGCTCCTGTGCTTCTTCTTGGGCGAATTGGGGGTTCATAACTTCTATATTGGTCGCACGCAGCGCGGCATGTGGCAGTTGGGCCTTGCAATCGTAGGATTCGTTACCTCTTTTATCCTCATTGGCTTTATCCTCATCGGTGCCTTGGTGATCTGGAAGTGGGTCGAGCTCGTATTCATCGCCGGTGGTTTATCTGGCTTTGATAAGGACGCCGACGGAGTTCCGCTAAAGAAATAATGCCCACCCGTATCCGCGTAGATGACGTGGAGACCAACCGTCCCGCTACCCACTCAAACTTGCTGGGGGAGCGGGACTTTTCAATGTCTGGTTCGGTGGGTACCGTCAAATGCATGAATCTGGATTTTTCCTCTGCCTTTACTGAACGCACGCCGCGCGTGGTTAATGCCGCCAAATTGCACCGGGCGGCCAGCCGCCGAAAGGCGGAGCGTTTCATCATTGAGGGCGAAAACGCCGTGGACGCGGCCGTGTCCACCGGTGCCGCTACGGATGTTTTCGTGACGGAGAAGGCTGCCGAGCGCTTTGCACACATTGTTCAAGCCTGCGGCTACATGGACGTGTATGTGCATCCCATTACGGAGAAGGCGGCAAAGCACCTGTCTGACACCGCCACGAGCACCGGGCTCTTTGCCGTGTGCCGCCCAGTGTTGTGGACCGCCGGGAAGATTTTGGCCGGCAAGCCGAAGCTGGTGTCGGTTCCTGTCTTGACGGCGGAGCCGGGCAACGCGGGAACACTGATCAGGACCTCGGATGCCATGGGCGCCGATGGCGTCATCTTTGCCGGGGAAACCGTGGATCCCTTGGGCTGTAAGGTGGCGCGCGCGTCGGCCGGATCGCTTTTCCATGTGCCCGTAGCCCGAGACCCCAACATCAAGGATGTACTGGGCAAGCTGCGCTCCTCTGGTCTGCAAGTGTTGGCTACGGCAGCCGACGGCGAGGTCGACCTCGCCGATGCCGACCTGTCTCAGCCCACCGCGTGGCTTTTTGGCAACGAGGCGCACGGCCTGGGTGATTTGCAGGATGAGGCGGACATGCGTGTGCGCATCCCGATTCTTGGCCGAGCGGAATCTCTGAACCTTGCTACGGCCGCCAGCATTTGCCTCTATGAGTCTGCGAAGCAGCAGAGCAGCTAGCGCCGCCGACGTGCCAGGGTTGGTGGCCACAGAAGTCAGGCGGCACGGTAAGATAGCTCGCGTTAGTTTTTGTGCGAGAAGAAGGTAATCAAGGCACGTGTCCGATACACCTCAGATCGAATTGACCGAAGAGGCCCTCGAGGCCGCCGCGCAGAAGGCCATCGCCGCCTTCGAAGCTGCAACCAGCCTCGACGAGCTCACCTCCGCCCGTCGCGAGCACCTTGGTGATAGCGGCTATATCCCGCAGGCCCGCCAATCGCTCGGACAGCTGCCGAAGGACCAGCGCAAGGATGCTGGACGCGCAGTGAACATGGCCCGCGGCAAGGTGGAAAAGCGCTTTGCCCAGATTCGTGAAGTGCTGGAGCAGGAGGCCCGCGCCGCGCAGCTGAAGGCGGAGAAGGTCGATGTCACCGTCCCTACCACCCGCGCGCAGACCGGTGCCCTGCACCCCATCACAGCGCTGTCGGAGCGCATCGCGGACATCTTTGTGGGCATGGGATGGGAAATCGCGGAGGGCCCTGAGGTAGAAGCAGAGTACTTTAATTTCGACGCTTTGAACTTCAAGCCCGACCACCCGGCCCGCACCTTGCAGGACACGTTCCACGTGGGGAAGGAAGGTTCCAAGCAGGTGCTGCGTACCCATACATCCCCGGTGCAGGTGCGCACGATGCTCGACCGCGATGTCCCGCTCTACATTGCCTGCCCGGGCCGTGTTTTCCGTACCGATGAGCTCGATGCCACCCACACTCCTGTCTTCCACCAGGTGGAAGGCCTTGCCGTGGACAAGGGGCTGACCATGGCTCATCTTCGCGGCACCTTGGAGCACTTGGCCAAGGTGCTCTTCGGCCCGGAGACTACCACCCGCATGCGCGTGAACTACTTCCCGTTCACCGAGCCCTCCGCTGAGGTCGATGTCTGGTTCCCCAACAAGAAAGGCGGCGCCGGTTGGATCGAGTGGGGAGGCTGCGGCATGGTCAACCCCAACGTCCTGCGTGCGGTAGGCATTGACCCCGAGGAATACACCGGTTTCGCTTTCGGCATGGGCCTCGAGCGCACCCTGCAGTTCCGCAATGGTCTGACCGATATGCGCGACATGGTCGAAGGCGATGTCCGCTTCACCCTGCCATTTGGCGTGCAGGCATAGGAACCCAGAGAAAGGATAGAAAGAAAAAATGCTTATTTCCCAAGACTGGGTTACCCGAATCCTGGGCAACGCTAATTCCGGCTGGACCGTGTCCTCTGAGGAACTGGATTCTGGCTTTGTCCGCGTAGGTTTTGAAACCGAGGGCTACGAGGCCCTTCCGGAAACCACGGGCCCGCTGGTTATCGGTCAGGTTGTAGAGATCGAAGAGCTCACCCAGTTCAAGAAACCAATTCGCTATTGCCAGGTCAACGTTGGCCAGGCCAATGGGACGGGGGAGCTGCAGGGCATTATCTGCGGCGCCCGCAACTTCCGCCTCAACGACTACGTCGTGGTCTCCCTTCCGGGTGCTGAGCTGCCGGGAGGATTCAAGATTGCCGCCCGCGAGACCTACGACCATATCTCCAACGGAATGATGTGCTCCGCAGCTGAGCTGGGCTTCGGCCCCAAGGCAGACGGCATCATCGTGCTAGGGGAGGAGGTTGCCGACAAGATTGGTGAGGATGCCCGCCCCCTTATTGGGCTGTCCGATACCGTCTTCGACGTCAACATCACCCCGGATCGTGGCTATGCCTTGTCTGCGCGTGGCCTGACGCGTGAAATTGCCTCCGCATTTGATCTCACTTTCCCCGACGTGGCGCAGGAACCGAGCGTGGCTGGCATCGACACCTCCGTCGTGCCGGCTCCGGAGGGCACGCTTATCGACGTTGACCTGAGGGAGGAAACCAAGGCGCAGCGATTTGGTCTGCGCAAGGTGACCGGTATTGACCCGGCAGCGCGTACCCCGTTCTGGATGGAGCGCGAGCTCATGCTCTCCGGTCAGCGCGCCGTCAACGTGGCGACCGACGTCACGAACTACGTCATGCTGCTTCTGGGCGCGCCGATGCACGCCTTTGACGCCGACGTGATCAAGGGCAACCTCGTTGTGCGCAATGCGAACGAGGGCGAGAAGTTCGAGACCCTCGACCACGTCAAGCGGGAGCTTTCGGAGGGCGACGTGGTCATCTGCGATGACAACGGTATCCAATCCTTGGCGGGCGTCATGGGTGGCACCACCTCCGAGATTTCTGACGAGACGACTGATGTCTACTTCGAGTCGGCCATTTGGGATCCGATCACCGTGGCCCGCACATCCCGCCGCCACAAGCTCTCCTCGGAGGCTTCTCGCCGTTTCGAGCGCGGAGTAGATCCGGCCATCGTTGAGGTAGCGCTGGACGTGGCGTGCGTGCTGCTTCAGCAGATTGCTGGCGGCACGATCGAGGCTGGGCGGACGCTCGTGGGAGACGTCGCCAAGCGCGAGCCCATCTCCCTGCGTGCGGCGAAGCCGAGTGAGTATGCCGGTATCGAATACTCCCAGGAGACTGTGGTGAAGCGCCTTACGGAGGTCGGCTGCGAGGTGTCTGGCGGGGAGGAGCTTTCCGTCGTCCCCGCCTCTTGGCGCACGGACATCGAAATGGACGTTGATCTCATCGAGGAGATCCTGCGTCTGGAAGGGCTTGAAGACATTCCGACCATCCTGCCCACTCCGGTGGGCGGCCGCGGCCTAACTCCGGCGCAGAAGCGTCGCCGTGCGATCGGACATGGGTTGGCTTACGCGGGCTACGCCGAGGTCCTCCCGTCGCCGTTCATCGCGAACGACACCTTTGATACCTGGGGCTTGGACAAGGAGGATGCGCGCCGCCAGACCGTGGCCGTGCAGAATCCGCTCGAGTCAGACAAGGCGATCCTGTCCACGACGTTGCTGCCCAATCTCCTTGAGGCTATCGCCCGCAACGTTGCCCGTGGCCGCAGTGATCTGGCCTTGTTCGGCCTCCAGCAGGTGGCCTTCAAGCGCGCTGATTCTTCTCCCATGCCGTCGGTGGAGTCGCGCCCGGAGGACTCCGTGGTCACCGACCTGCTGGATTCTTTGCCGCTGCAGCCGTTGCACGTAGCCACGGTGGCCACCGGAAACATTGAACACGAAGGGCCGTGGGGAGCGGGCCGCGCCTACAGCTACGCGGATGCTATTGAGTCTGCGCGCCAGGTTGCTCGTTCCGCTGGCGTGGACATCGCAGTGAAGGCAGCTGAGCAGCTGCCGTGGCACCCGGGCCGCTGTGCTGCAATCGTTCTCGCAAGCGATGAGGAGACGGTCGTCGGCTATGCGGGTGAGCTGCACCCGCAGGTCCTTGAGGCCTTGGAGCTGCCAGCACGCACGTGTGCGATGGAGCTCGATGTGTCAGCCCTGCCGCTGGATGAGAAGTTCCCCGCCCCCGTGCTGTCTTCCTTCCCGGCTTTGCACCAGGACATTGCTTTGGTGGTGGACGAGGAAACCCCGGCGGAGACGGTTCGCCGTGTGGTCGAGGAGGGTGCTGGTGATCTCCTCGAGTCCGTGGAGCTTTTCGATGTCTTCCGTGGCGAGCAGCTCGGCGAAGGAAAGAAGTCCCTAGCCTTCCAGCTTCTCTTCCGTGCTGGTGACCGCACTCTGACTGATGAAGAGGTCAACGAGCATCGCCTCGCCGCTGCGGAGTTGGCCAAGCAGCGCCTTGGCGCACAGATGCGCGCCTAAGACTCTGTTGCTTCGCTAGTGCTTTAAGCCCGGTTAGCCCTGTGGGAGGTTAGCCGGGCTTTTGTTTAGCCGGGTTTGCGCGCGTTGGGGCAGGTGCTGACGTGGGGAGAGATCCCCTAGCGCTGGAAGGGGTGTGCTCTGCCTCATAACCTCAAGGATGCAGCAAAGGTGCTGAGTTTCCAGACCAAGCCACACCGAAAGGATTGTTCACACCATGCGTCTTATTTCTCGTCTCACAGCCACCGCCGCCGTTGTCGGCGCGCTGACCATTGCCCCACATGCCTCCGCTGATTTGTCCCAGGGGTTCTCCAACGCCGATGGCACCGTCAACTGTGAAGCTTCGAACATCGAAGGAACCTACGTCGCGTGCCTGTCCGAAGGGGCACGGGCCACTAGCCCGCAGTGCAACCCGCCGGGCCGGTTGGCGCCGCGCTTTTTCTACCACGCAGGTCGCTCCAAGGCTGACTGCTTCAACCAGGGGCTGACAACCACGAGCTTCAAGCGCCTGCAGCCCGGCCAGATTTATCAGTTCAATGAAGTCGTCGCTATCGCGGACGCCCAAGGCGGTATCCACTTCGCGGGCCCGCACGGCTACCTAGGCTATGCAGGAAAGACCGCCGTATCGGGTGCGGAGGGACTGGGGAACGTCTCGTCCCGCGTCATGTAAACCTTCCTGAACCCTACTTTTCCTCACCTGTGCGCCGAGCTCTTCGGCGCATTTTTTCTGAATAACATACGGCGGAATGCATTATTTGCTAGAGTAGCTGCATGACTATTTCAGTAGCAATCGCCGGAGCTACGGGCTATGCAGGTGGCGAAATCCTCCGTCTCTTGCTGTCGCACCCAGCGTACCTCTCCGGGGAGTTGCGCATCGGCGCGCTCACCGGGCACTCCAACGCAGGTCAGCGAGTATCTGAGCTCATGCCGCACCTGCCGCAACTGGCGGACCGCGTCATCGAGGACACCACGCCGGAGATTCTAGCTGGCCATGACATCGTTTTCCTCGGTTTGCCGCACGGGCACTCCGCGGAGATCGGCCGCCAGCTGGGGGAGTCCGTCACGGTGATTGACTGCGCAGCTGACTTCCGCTTGCGTAGCAAGGAAGACTGGGACGCGTTTTATGGTGGTGAGTACGCCGGTGCTTGGCCTTATGGAATCCCGGAGGTTCCCGGCAATCGTGAGGAGCTTAAAGGTAGCAACCGCGTTGCCGTACCGGGGTGCTTTCCCACCACGATTACCCTGGGTGCGCTGCCGGCCGTAGCGCAGGATCTGATTGAGCCAGATCTGTCGGTGATAGCAATCACCGGGGTGTCCGGGGCAGGCAAGAAGGCCTCCGTGGCACAGCTAGGTGCGGAAACTATGGGCAACCTCAAAGCCTATAAGCCAGGCGGGACACACCGGCATACCCCGGAGGTCCTGCAAAACCTACAGCCGTTTACGCAGCAACCGGTGTCTGTGAGTTTCACTCCGGTGCTGGCGCCGCTGCCTCGTGGCATTCTGGCGACGATTACGGCGCCGTTGAAGGGGGGCGTCGACAAGCGCACAGTCGCCGAGGCCTTCCGTGACTTTTATGCTGATGAACCATTCTGCCTCGTCCTGCCTGAGGGCCAACAGCCAGAAACGCAAAACGTGGTGGGCAGCAACATGGTCCATATCCAAGCACACGTGGATGAGCGCGCCCGCCGTCTCGTGATTACCGCGGCTCTGGACAACCTGTGCAAGGGCACCGCCGGCGCTGCGGTCCAGTGCATGAACCTGACTTTGGGATGGGAAGAAACCCTGGGCCTTCCACAGGCAGCAGTTGCCCCTTAAGGGGCACCCCTACTTTCCCAAGCGTTCCGCACCGCCTTCTTCAACTCACTTCCACACGAACTAGGAGACACTCGACATGATTACCGCCCCTGCAGGATTCCTCGCTGGCGCCACGACAGCCGGAATCAAGCCCTCCGGAAAACCCGACATGGCCCTCGTAGTTAACCAGGGTCCTAATTTCGACGCCGCTGCGGTCTTTACGCGCAACCGCGTGGTGGCCGCACCCGTAAAGCTTTCCCGCGAAGCAGTGGCGGACGGCACTATTCAGGCCGTCATTTATAACTCCGGCAACGCGAATGCCTGCAACGGCGAACAAGGAGACAAGGATGCCGCGGCGATTGTGGAAGCCACCGCTGAGCACACGGGTATCCCCGCCGCTAACATCGCGGCGTGCTCGACGGGACTTATTGGAGAGCTCCTTCCCATGGATAAGGCATTGGCTGGCGTCGAAGTGGTTGCCGGGAATCTTGGCACGGATGCAGCTCACGGTCTGGCCGCGGCGGAGGCCATCATGACCACCGACACCGTAGCTAAAGAAGCACTCATTGAGGCTGAGGGCTGGAGCATGGGTGCGATGGGCAAGGGCGTGGGCATGATGGCGCCGTCACTGGCCACCATGCTGGTGTGCATCACCACCGACGCTGTTGCCTCCTCCGAGGCCTTGCACTCGGCGCTGCAGGCAGCGAGTGATCAGACTTTCAATACGCTCGATGTGGACGGCTCCACATCGACGAATGACACGGTCATTATCATGGCTTCCGGTGCTTCCGGGAAAGAACCTAGCCAGGAGGAGTTGGATGCTGCGGTTCTCGCGGTGTGCGCCGATATCGCGGATCAGCTTCAAGCCGACGCCGAGGGCGTGACCAAGCGCGTGAAGATCATCGTGGAAGGCACCGCTACCGATGAGCAGGCGCTCAACGCCGCGCGCACTTTGGGACGCGACAACCTCTTCAAGTGCGCCATGTTCGGATCAGATCCCAACTGGGGCCGCGTGCTCGCCGCTGTTGGAATGGCGGATGCCGAGATGGATCCGGACAACATCTCCGTGTTTTTCAATGACCAAGCAGTGTGCGTCGGTTCCACTGGCGCGCCCGGCGCGCGCGACGTTGATCTTTCCGGGGCCGATATTGATGTGCGCGTGGACTTGGGCACCGGGGGAACCGGCACAGCTTTTGTCCGCACCACCGACCTGTCTCATGACTACGTGGAGATTAATTCCGCGTACAGCTCTTAAGAACGCGCGAGGAGAAATAATGCTTCAGGGACTAAGTAATGCTGACCGCGCCACTGTGCTCGCGGAGGCCTTGCCATGGCTGCAGCACTACCGCGACAAGATTGTGGTCGTGAAGTATGGCGGCAATGCGATGGTGGATGATTCCCTTAAGGCCGCCTTCGCTGCCGATATGGTTTTTCTGCGCACCGTGGGCGCCAAGCCCGTCGTGGTCCATGGCGGTGGGCCGCAGATCAACGACATGCTGGGCAAGCTGGGGATTGAAGGCGAATTCAAGGGCGGTTTCCGTGTGACCACTCCGGAGATCATGGACGTGGTTCGCATGGTCCTTTTCGGTCAGGTGGGGCGTGGCTTGGTCAACCTCATTAATTCACATGGCCCGTATGCCGTGGGTACCTCGGGTGAGGACGCTGGGTTGTTTAAGGCGCGCAAGCGGCTCGTCCAGGTCGATGGTGAGCCGACTGATATCGGCATGGTGGGAGAGATCGTCAGCGTCGATCCCACCGCCGTCATGGACATTATTGAGGCCGGGCGTATCCCGGTTGTGTCTACTATCGCGCCCGGTGATGAAGGCGAGGTGTACAACATCAACGCAGATATCGCGGCCGGGGCTTTGGCGCGAGCGTTGGGCGCCGAGCGCTTGGTGATTCTCACGAATGTGGAGGGCCTGTACACCGATTGGCCGAACCGCGACTCCTTGGTGTCGAAGATCGAGATTGACAAGCTCAGCGCGCTCCTCCCAGGCCTGGATTCCGGAATGATCCCGAAGATGGAGTCCTGCCTCATGGCCGTGGAAGGCGGAGTCAGTGCCGCGCACGTCATCGACGGGCGCATCGCCCACGCCGTGCTGCTGGAGCTGTTGACTATGGGAGGAATCGGCACGATGGTGCTGCCCAATGACTATAACCGCGAGGACTACCCGGAGGGAACGGTCTTCAGGAAGGACGATAACAAGTGACCGCGCAGACCAAGTTGACAGAGCGTTGGGGTCAGGTGCTCAGCAACACCTATGGAACCCCACCCGTTGCCATCGTGTCCGGTAAGGGGGCCACGGTGACCGATGAAGACGGTAAAGACTACATCGACATGCTCGCGGGTATCGCGGTGAATTCGCTAGGCTACGCCCACCCGGCGATCGTCGACGCGGTGAGCGCCCAGGTGGCCGCCGTAGGCCACGTGTCCAATCTTTTTGCCAGCGAGCCCGTGATTGAAGCCGCCGGGAAACTCCTGGACAAGGTGGGAGATTGCGAGGCTCGCGTCTTCTTCTCTAACTCTGGCGCGGAAGCTAATGAGGCGGCCTTTAAACTGGCTCGTCTGACCGGCCGTCGCCGCGTCCTTGCAGCGCACCATGGTTTCCATGGCCGGACAATGGGTTCTTTGGCCATGACTGGGCAGCCCAGCAAACGCAAAGCCTTTGAACCTTTCCCGGGCGGAGTGGAGTTTTATACCTATGGCGACATCGACTACCTGACCGCTTTGGTGGAGCAAGATCCGGAGGACACCGCCTCCATTATCTTGGAGCCCATCCAGGGGGAGACGGGTGTCATCCCGGCACCTGAAGGTTTCCTGACGGCGGTGCGTGAGCTCTGCACCAAGCACGGCATCCTCATGGTCGTGGATGAGGTGCAAACGGGTGTGGGGCGTACCGGTGACTTCTTCGCCTTCCAGCATGAAGGCATCCTCCCGGATGTCATCACCATGGCGAAGGGGCTGGGTGCTGGCATGCCTATCGGTGCCACCATTGCGCGTGGTCAGGCCGCAGACCTTTTCACTCCGGGCTCCCACGGCACGACGTTTGGCGGCAATCCTGTCTCGTGTGCGGCGGCGTCAACGGTGCTGGAGCTTGTCGACGTCCCCTTCCTCGCCGAAGTCACCCGCAAGGGCGAGTGGTTGCGGCAGGAGATTGGTAAATCCCCTGCGGTGCAGTCGGTGAGGGGCCGAGGGCTTATGCTAGGTGTTGTATTAAATAAGTCGGTGGCCAAGGAAGTCGTGGCTGCAGGTTTGCAGCATGGACTAATCCTCAACGCCCCAAGTAGCGAGGTCGTACGCTTGACCCCGCCGCTGGTGATCACCGATGAAGAACTCACCCAGGCGGTGGAACGCCTGCATAAGGTACTGGAGGAAGTTGCATGAGTGTGCGCCATTTCTTGGCCGATGATGACCTCACGCCGCAGGAGCAAGCCGAGGTTCTCGACCTGGCTCTAAGGCTCAAGAAGAATCCCTTCTCCGAGCGCCCATTAGAGGGGCCGAAGTCGGTGGCGGTGCTCTTTGACAAGACGTCGACGCGCACGCGTTTCTCCTTTGAGGCGGGAATTGCTCACCTGGGCGGCCACGCCATCGTGACGGAAACTAAGTCGACGCAGATGGGCAAAGGGGAGACCTACCAGGACACCGCAGCGGTGCTCTCCCGTTTCGTTGAGGCGATCGTGTGGCGCACATATGCGCATCAAAACCTTCTGGACATGGCGGAGACTGCGACGGTACCAATTGTCAACGCCTTGTCCGATGACCTCCATCCCTGCCAGATCTTGGCGGACTTGGTGACCTGCCGTGAGAACTTCGGGGACCTTACTAGACTGAAGGCCGTCTACCTAGGGGATGGCAACAACAACATGGCAAATTCCTACATGCTGGGGTTTGCTACCGCTGGCGTGGAGATGACCATTGTTGCCCCGGAGGGTTTCCAGCCGCAGGCGGAGTTTGTTGAGCGTGCCCGAAAGCGCGGTACGGTGACGGTGACCGATTCCCTTGACGGCGTGGACGGCGCTGATGTTGTCATTACAGACACATGGGTGTCCATGGGCCAGGAGGATGACGGCAAGGACCGCCGCACACCGTTCTTGCCCTATCAGGTGACCGCGGATGTGATGTCCCGCGCTAAGGACGAGGCAATCTTCCTGCACTGTTTGCCGGCCTACCGCGGCAACGAAGTAACTGCTGAGGTAATTGATGGGCCCCAGTCGCGCGTTTTCGACGAGGCAGAAAACCGCCTCCATGCGCAGAAGGCGCTGCTGGTCTGGCTCCTTGCGGCTCAAAAGGAGAACTAAACGAATGACTACGACCCCAACTACACGCAATGCCCGCCAAGCCAAGATCTTGGAGATTTTGGATCGCACCCGGGTCACCAGCCAAGTTCAGCTCTCAGAGCTCCTGCTCGATGAGGGGATTGATATCACGCAGGCTACGTTGTCGCGTGATCTCGATGAGCTGGGAGCCAAGAAGGTCAAGCGCGATGGCGGGCGGTCCTTCTACGTGGTGGGCGGTGAGTTGGAGCAATTCGAAGATCAGCTCAACGGCCCGCGAGAGAAGCTCCGGCGCATGCTTGATGAACTGGTGGTGTCCCATGACTTCTCTGGCAACATCGCCATGCTGCGCACCCCGGCGGGCGCTGCGCAGTACTTGGCCTCCTTCATCGACCGCGTGGGACTTCCAGACGTGGTCGGCTGCATCGCGGGCGATGACACGATCTTCGTCCTCGCGCGCGAAGGGTTGACCGGCCGCGAGCTTGGTGAGAAACTCACCAACCGCAGCATTTAACATTTATACGTAAGTCTGTATAATATAAATAAGTTCGATTTTTTAGCACCTGTTTGTCTTAAAGGAGCCAATAACTATGACTGCACGCGTTGTGCTTGCCTACTCTGGCGGTCTCGATACCTCTGTCGCCATTCCTTACCTGGCCAAGATGACCGGCGGCGAAGTCATCGCCGTCTCTCTTGACCTCGGCCAGGGTGGCGAGGACATGGAGTCCGTGCGCCAGCGCGCCCTCGACTGCGGTGCGGTCGAGTCCATCGTCGTTGATGCCAAGGATGAGTTCGCAGAGGAATACTGCCTGCCCACCATCAAGGCAAACGGCATGTACATGAAGCAGTACCCGCTGGTGTCGGCCATCTCCCGCCCGCTCATTGTCAAGCACCTCGTTGAGGCTGCTCAGACACACGGCGGCACCCACGTCTCCCACGGTTGCACCGGCAAGGGCAACGATCAGGTGCGCTTTGAGGTCTCTTTCCGCGCGTTGGATCCGGCTCTGGAGATCATCGCCCCGGCGCGTGACTACGCCTGGACCCGCGATAAGGCCATCGCCTTCGCCGAGGAGATTAACCTGCCGATTGAGCAGTCCGCAGCATCCCCGTTCTCCATTGACCAGAATGTCTGGGGCCGCGCGGTTGAGACCGGTTTCCTAGAGGACCTGTGGAACCCGCCGACGAAGGACCTGTACGCCTACACCGAGCAGCCGGACCTGGGCAATGCCCCGGACGAGGTGACCATCACTTTTGACAAGGGTGTTCCCACTGCTATTGACGGCAAGCCGGTGACCGTCCTCCAGGCTATCGAGGAGCTTAACCGCCGCGCTGGTGCCCAGGGCATTGGCCGCCTCGACATGGTGGAGGACCGCTTGGTAGGCATCAAGTCTCGCGAGGTCTACGAGGCCCCTGGTGCCATGGTGCTCATCAAGGCTCACGAGGCGCTGGAAGACGTCACCGTGGAACGCGAGCTGGCCCGTTACAAGCGCCTCACGGACGCTCGCTGGTCCGAGGAGGTCTACGATGGCCTCTGGTTCTCGCCGCTGAAGCGCTCCCTGGATGCTTTCACCGAGTCCACCCAGGAGAACGTCACCGGCGATATCCGCATGGTTCTGCATGCTGGCACCGCCACCGTCAACGGCCGTCGCTCTGGCCAGTCGCTGTACTCCTTCGACCTGGCTACCTACGACACCGGTGATACCTTCGATCAGACCGCGGCCAAGGGCTTTGTCCAGCTGCACGGCCTGTCGACGCAGATCTCCAACCAGCGTGACCGCGACGGCGGTTTCCCCACCGGTAAGTAAACCAGCACAGCCAAGGTCAAGGTAAGGAATCGATGCACAAGACTAACGAGGGTGCGCTGTGGGGTGGCCGCTTTTCGGGCGGCCCCTCCGAGGCGATGTTTGCCCTGTCCGTATCCACCCACTTCGACTGGGTCCTCGCCCCCTATGACGTGCTGGCCTCCAAGGCTCACGCCAAGGTCCTGCACAAGGCCGGATTGCTATCCGACGCCGACTTGGACACCATGCTTAACGGCCTGAGTGAACTAGGGGAGAAGGTCGCTTCTGGTGAATTCACCCCGCTTCCGACGGATGAAGACGTCCACGGTGCGATGGAGCGCGGTCTCATCGACATCGTAGGCCCCGAGGTCGGCGGCCGCCTGCGCGCTGGACGCTCCCGCAACGACCAGGTGGCGACGCTGTTCCGGATGTGGATTCGCGATGCCATTCGCGATATCGCACTTCAGGTCACGGATTTGGTGGAGGCTCTGGCTAGCCAGGCCGAGGCCCACCCGGATGCCATTATGCCGGGCAAGACCCACTCCCAGGCGGCGCAGCCGGTGCTGCTGGCACACGAGCTGCTCGCTCATGCCCAGCCGCTGCTGCGCGATATCGAGCGCCTGCAAGATCTGGATAAGCGCTTGGCGGTGTCCCCTTATGGTTCTGGTGCGCTCGCGGGCTCCTCGCTGCACCTGGATCCGGAGGCGATTGCCGAGGAGCTGGGCTTCGATTCTTCCGCGGAGAACTCGCTAGACGGTACGGCAGCGCGTGACTTCGCCTCCGAGACGGCCTTCGTGCTCACCCAGATCGCGGTGGACATGTCCCGACTGTCGGAAGAGATCATCTACTGGTGCACCCCGGAGTACGGCTACGTCACCCTGGATGATGCCTGGTCGACTGGTTCCTCGATCATGCCGCAGAAGAAGAACCCGGACGTTCCGGAGCTGACCCGCGGTAAGACCGGCCGACTCATCGGTAACCTCACCGGCCTGTTGGCAACGCTCAAGGCGCAGCCTTTGGCCTATAACCGAGACCTGCAGGAGGATAAGGAGCCCATCGTGGACTCGGTGGCGCAGCTGAACCTCTTGCTGCCTGCCATGACTGGGCTGGTGGAAACCCTGACCTTCCATGAAGACCGCATGCGTGAGCTGGCCCCGCGTGGCTTTACTTTGGCCACCGACCTGGCCGAATGGATGGTGCGCCAGGGTGTGCCGTTCCGTGAGGCGCATGAGGCTTCCGGTGCCTGCGTGCAGATCGCGGAGTCTCGCGGTGTGGATCTGGTGGATCTCACGGACGAGGAACTGGCGGGCGTCGACAAGCGCCTGCTTCCGGAAGTTCGTGAGGTGCTGACCATTGATGGGGCAGTGGCATCCCGCTCCACCAAGGGTGGCACCGCTGGCGTTCGCGTGGTGGAGCAGCGCGAAAAGGTTCGCGAGCGCGCTGGCGCCGCGCGGGAGTGGGCCAAAACTTCCCTGCGCTAGTCCGCACAGAGAATGAATAACCGCATGGTCTTTTCAGGCCATGCGGTTCTTTTGTGTGGGGGTAGAAATCAAATCTATTACTACTGGGCATCGATGTGCTGGGTCGCACTGTGGGGGTGCCGAAGTGACGGAAGTCTCATTAGGTTGTTATAACGTTTTCTTAGGGAATGTGAAGAAAGGCACGTTCGCAACTTTGAAAGGACTACCTTCCTAATGGCTGATACACTTCGCCCGCCCAACACGGAGTCTCACGAGAAGGAGAAAGCGGTCTATGCTTCGGAAGACCACGGACTTCAGAAGGGGATGGGCAATCGCCAGCTCCAGATGATTGCCATCGGCTCTGCGATCGGTACCGGTTTGTTGCTCGGTACCGGCAGCCGTTTGCAAACCGCTGGACCATTTCTCGCAGTTTTGTATTTGGTCTGCGGTTTCTTCGGTTACATTATCTTGCGCTCGCTCGGCGAACTCATCGTCTACCGCCCAAGTTCGGGTTCTTTCGTGTCCTATGCGCGTGAGTTTTACGGCGAAAAGACTGCCTTCGTTACCGGATGGCTCTACTGGGGCAACTGGGCTGCGACCCTGGTGGCCGACGGCACAGCCGTGGCCATCTACATCAAGTGGTTTGGTCAGTACACCTCCTGGCTCGACGCTGTCCCGCAATGGTTACTTGCTCTCGGCGTAGTGTGCAGCATCCTGTTGTTCAACATGTTGTCGGTGAAGATCTTCGGTGAACTGGAGTATTGGTTCTCCATGATCAAGATCATCGCGCTGTTGGTTTTCATGGTTGTGGCTATCGGCGTGGTGATTATGGGGCACCCGAATGGTGACCCCACGGGCTTTAGCCTGATTTCCGATGCCGGTGGCTGGCTTCCCAATGGCCTGCTTCCCGCCGTCATCGTCATCCAGGGTGTGGTCTTCGCCTACGCCGGTATCGAGCTGGTGGGCACCACCTCCGGTGAGACCAAGGACGTGGAGAAGCACATCCCACGCGCGGTCAACAGCGTCCTGTTCCGCATCGTGGTCTTCTACTTCGGTAGTGTGCTGCTGCTGACTCTGGTGCTGCCGTACACCAGCTACGTTGCGGAAGTATCGCCGTTCGTGACCTTCTTCGAATCCCTCGGCGCTGGTTATGCCGCACCGATCTTCCAGCTGGTCGTCATCACCGCGGCAATCTCCTCGCTAAACGCCGGACTGTATTCGACGGGCCGCATCATGTACAACATGTCTACTGCCGGCTCCGGGCCGAAGTTCGGCGCGCGCATGTCCAAGTCCGGTGTGCCCTATGGTGGCATCGTGATGGCCGCCTTCGTCGGCCTTGCCGGTGTGTTCCTCAACTATGTTGTGCCTGAAATGGCCTTCGAAATCGTGCTGAACTTGGCGGCGCTGGGAACACTGGCGTCGTGGGCTGCAGTGGCCTTGTCACACATCAAGTTCGTGCAGCTGGCCAAGAAGGGGCGCTATACCCGCCCGAACTACCGCTCGCCATTCGGCCAAGCTGGTGACTGGTCCGTTCTCGCTTTCATCGGCGTGGTCATCATCCTCATGGCTTTCGATTACCCCATCGGAACCTTCGCTTTGGCCTCAACGCTACTTCTCATCCCAGTGTTTGCGGCAATGTGGTTTGCCTGGCGTGAGCGAATCTACGCGATTGCGGCGGAGAGGAAGGCCAAGCACCTGCCGACCTCGCGCTTCCCGGCCGCACCGCAAACGGACCTTCACCCCAGGAACCGAAACGCACAGCACAGCAAGAACCAAGACAAGAACTAAGAATGGAGACTTTGATGAAGCCTGTAGTTAAGTTTGTTGATGTAGAGAATATGGCGCGCTGGATTCAGCGCGAAGGCGTCGAGAACATCATCACCGGGATGGTGGACTACCTTGAAGCCGACTACCGCGAATGGGAGCGCTTCGACAAGGTTGCGCGCGTTGCCTCCCACACCCCCTTTGGTGTTATCGAGCTCATGCCGACCTCCAATGGCAAGGAGTACTCCTTCAAATACGTTAACGGTCACCCGTCCAACCCCGCCCGCGGCTTTCAAACGGTTACTGCCTTCGGCGTGTTGGCAGACGTCGACAATGGATACCCCACCTTCGAAGCTGAAATGACGCTTCTTACTGCACTACGCACGGCCGCGACCTCCGCCATGGTGGCCAAGTACCTAGCCCGCAAGGATTCTAAGCGCATGGCCATGGTGGGTGCCGGCTCCCAGTCCGAGTTCCAGGCCCTTGCCTTCCGCGGAGTGATGGGAATCGATGACATTGCCATCTACGATATTGACCCTGAGGCCGTAGAGAAATTCCGACGCAATCTGGAACCGCTGGGCTTCAACATTACGGCCGTTTCGAGCGTTGACGAGGTCGTTGTGGGCGCGGATATCATTACCACCTGCACTGCGGACAAGGCTCAAAACCAGATTCTGGCCGAGCGCCACGTTGCACCGGGCGTGCACCTCAATGCCGTCGGTGGTGATTGCCCGGGCAAGACCGAGCTCGAAAGCTCCATCCTGGATAAATCCAAGGTCTTTGTTGAATTCCCAGAGCAGACACGCATCGAAGGAGAGATTCAGCAGAAGCCGGAGGACTTCCCGGTTGTCGAGTTCTATCAGGTACTCACCGGCCAGGCCACCGGGCGCGATAATGATGAGCAGATTACGCTCTTCGATGATGTCGGATTTGCCATCAATGATTTTTCTGCACTGCGCTACCTGCGTGATTCCGTCAAGGGTACAGATTTGGAATCCGAAATCGACATCATCGCGAACCCCGACGACCCGAAGGACCTTTTCTCGTTGGTCGCGAACGTACCTTCTCTTCTTTAACCAGAGCGCACGGAAAGGGGGGGAGCCTGTTTCTCCCCTTACCCCGCCGCGAATCCAGCGGTGAGAAGAAAATCACTTTATGATTTAGAACATGAGCAGCTCATCATCGAAGAAGCGCACCAAGTCCTTCGTGATCGCCGCGGTTTTCCTTGCGCTCGCTGTGGTATCCGTCGTGATAGGTCGCGGAGGTAGTTCCCTTCCGAGCTTTGGCTTTTCCACAACTACGCACCACGTTAAGGGCGCCATTAGCCCGGAGCTGGAGGCTGTTTTTAAGGACCCGGCCACAACGAAGGCGATGGAAAAGCACAATATCGAACTCGAGCTCGATATCCTGCCGGCACGGAACTTCGTTGAAGGAAGCAGTAGCTTGGACAAAGATTATGACTTTGTGCTCGCGGATCCTAACGGCGCTACATGGACCTCCGATGTGCGCGATGCCCATCCGGAACTAGCCGGAAGGGATGACCTATCCCCGATGTTTTTTGGTAAGCCGCTGTTGGTGCTGGTGCATAGCGAGCTTGTCGAGGACATGAGGGACCACGATTTGGTTTCGGGATACGACAATCAGGCAGCGCTGAATATAGAGACGCTGGTGGAGATGTCCCAGAAAGACACTCGTTGGCGGGACATCAGCCCGTCCTTCGGCTCGCCGCGCGTGGTGGATGTGGCGGTGCCACAGGTGGACCAGTCCTTTGCCGCACTGCGCTATGCCCGGGTCGTACACACCGCGGCCGCGAATTATGCTGAAAAGGAACTGGGCAGCGGTAGCAAGGAGAAGATCAACGCGCAGGCGGATGACATCATGCGCCGCCTCGTTGCTGATCAGGGGTATGGCGAAACCACCGATCAGGGCATCCTCGATGCTTTCCTCCGTGTGGATAAGGGCGAAATGCCTATGGTATTGACCACCGCGGAGCAGTACGTGTATCTAGAACGTGCGGGCAAGGATCTATCCGGCTATACGCTGTTGGCGTTGAAACCGGCGACGAAACTAAGCAGCATCGTCCTTCCACGCACTGACGAGGGCGCATTGTTCGCCACAGCAATGAATGACGCAATCCCAGCGGTCGCGGAGAGCTTAGGTTTGGGCTCGCAGAATTCGGACTTCATTGCCAAAATTGAGCCTTCAGATAACTACCAGATCCCGGTGGATGGTGGCGATACCACCCCACTGCGGTGGGCGGATTATGAAGAGATTTTGCGAGTGGTTGGTTAAGGCCCCGCAAGGAAAGCATCAGGAAGGTACAAGGGAATGTTTCGGTCTTTAAAAGTCCTGCTCGTCATGCTGAGCACCATGGCGCTGACGGCTTGTTCTGCAGGTGACTTGTTCGATGATGTGGATATGCCGGGTTCCGGCTCGTCCTTCAGCGGTGGCCTCAACATTGTGGCGGCCACGGAGCTTAAGCCTCTGGAGCCGGTGCTTGACGACGCCTCCCAGGACCTCGGCTTCGATATCACCATGACCACCGAGGATGGGACGCTGGCGAATTCCCGCAGCCTGAAACAAGGCGGTTTCGACGGATCCTATGATGCCACGTGGTTTGCCACCAATCGTTATGCGCGCATCATTGGTGCCGATGAGAAGCTGCGCAAAGAACACAGTGTGGCGCGATCCCCCGTGGTACTCGGTGTGCAGCCTTCCGTGGCTAAGGAAAAGGGCTGGACCACGAAGCAACCAACGTGGCAGGAGATTGCTGACTCGGGGATTACCTTCGGTATGACCGATCCTTCGACCTCAAACTCGGGCTTCTCCGCGCTATCGGCTGCGACCACTGCTTTCGCGGACACCGGGCGCGCGCTTACGGAGAAGGATATCCGCCAGGCCACGGGCAAGGTCCAGAAACTCTTCAGTAACCAGACTTTAACGTCGGGATCGTCGGGTTGGCTGGCTGATAGGTTCCGCGAGCATCCGGAGCAGGCCGACGCCATCCTTAACTATGAATCAGTGCTGTACCAGCTCAAGGATGAGGGCGTCGATCTTGAGGTGGTCATCCCCTCCGACGGCGTGATTTCGGCGGACTACCCTTTGTCGGCTCTCGCCAGCTCCCCGGACCAGGAGGCTGAAGGTAAGGTGCAGGCACTTGCCGAATGGTTTGCTGAACACCCAGAGAAGCTGAGGAGCTACCACCTGCGTGTGGACGATTCTGACATGCCCGGGACCATCTTCGAGCTGCCGTACCCGGCCAATGAACAAACCGTAAGCGCACTGGAGGATGCCTTTGCTCACGAGCTGCGTAACCCTGGCAACACGGCGCTGGTCTTGGATACCTCGGGCTCCATGGAGGGCGAGCGCATTGATTTGCTCAAGAATAGTCTGCGCCCGCTGATCGACGGCTCAGCTGACGGCTCTCCAGACGGCGAAGGCCAGGTAGCCTTCCGTAACCGTGAGCAGATCAAGCTCATCCCATATTCTTCTGAGCCGCAGCAGCCGACTCGCGCGCGAGTCGATTTGCAGAACCCGGCAACCACAAAAGAGCTTGCTGATCGCGTAGATCGACTCGTGGCGGATGGCGATACGGCGACGTTCGAGGCTGTGCTCAATGCCTTCAACGAGGTAGACACCAGCAGCGGCGAAATTGGGACCGTGGTGCTCATGACTGATGGCGAAGTGACGCGTGGGCGTACTTTTGCACAATTTAAGGAGGCCTATGAGCAGCTTCCCCCAGAGAAAAAGGAGATCCCGGTCTTTGTCATCTTGTATGGTGAAGCCAACATTCAAGAGATGGAGGAGCTTGCTCAGCTCACGGGCGGCAAGACATTCGATGCGCTCAACGGTGACCTCGCCGCGGCCTTCGAGGAAATCCGCGCTTACCAGTAAAAATCTCCACCTATCCCCAGGAGGACCTACACCTTATGAACACACTGAACTCGCGGAAGATCGTCGTCGGCGTTGCGGTAACGGCGCTCGTTATCGTCCTTCACGTGTTGACTGGTGGCGGTTTAGGTTTCTTGTGGCCACTGGTCGCGGTCTGCACAGGTGCGGCTGCGGGATTCGTGACGCCGCCAAAGCAGGAGAAAGCTATTGAGGCCCCCACCTCGGGTGCAGGTCAACTGATTAGCTCATTGGAGGGCGTCCGATACAACCTGAAGCAGTCCAAAGTGCCCGGACCTGTTAAGAAAGCGTGGGACTCGTTCGATGACTCGGCCGTGTGGGTCCTAGACAATTGGCACCGCCTCGACGATGCCCCACACCAGCAAGCCCTCGTGCGGGACATGATTGAAGAACACTCTAAGGAGCTGGTGAATTCTTACCTCGACGTCACGGACTTGAAGAATCCAGTGGCTGTCGAGGAAATGAGCGAATCGCTGGGGATCCTAGGCCGAGAGATGGGCGAGATTCGAGACGCCATTGCCCAAAACTCAGTACGCAACCTGCGCAACCATTCCATGGCTCTCAAACTCGAATACGGCGGGACCCTTCCATCCATCGAATCCAAGGAGGTGTAGGGTTAGCGGTTATGAGTCTCGATTCGAAGCTGCTCGACATCTTGGTATGTCCGCAGGATAAAGGTCCGCTGAACTATCTGGCCGAAGAACAGGTTTTGGTCAACGAACGCCTCGGCGTGGCCTATCCCATTGAGAACGACATTCCCGTCATGCTGGTAGACCACGCAGTACCGTGGCCACCCCAGAACTAATTCTCACAGCACCGAATCGACTTTCCAAGGAGCATTCATGAACATCATCGATGAGCTGCAGTGGCGCGGCCTCATTAACCAGTCCACCGACCTTGACGCACTGCGCGAGGCTTGCGAAGAGCCCATTACCTTGTACTGCGGTTTTGATCCAACCGGTGACTCCCTCCATGCTGGTCACCTCGTTCCGATGATTATGCTGCGCCGCTTCCAAAAAGCTGGCCACCACCCGATTGCTTTGGCCGGTGGCGCGACGGGCCAAATCGGTGACCCACGCGACGTAGGGGAGCGCACCATGCTGTCGCAGGAGACCATCAACGAGAACATGGTGGCTATCAAGAAGCAGCTGCGCCAGTTTATTGACTTTGAGGGCGAGAACGCAGCCACCATGGTCAACAATGCTGACTGGACCTCGCAGATGACCGTCATTGATTTCCTGCGTGATGTCGGCAAGAATTTCTCGCTGAATACCATGTTGGACCGTGATACCGTCAAGCGCCGCTTGGAGTCCGACGGTATTTCCTACACCGAGTTCTCCTACATGCTCCTCCAGTCCAATGACTACGTTCACCTCCGCGAGGAGTACGGCTGCGTCCTGCAGATTGGCGGTGGCGATCAGTGGGGCAACATCGTGTCTGGCGTCGACCTCAATCGCCGCGTTAAGGGCGTCAAGGTTCACGGACTCACCGTCCCGTTGGTGACGGATGCCCAGGGGCAAAAGTTTGGCAAGTCTACCGGCGGCGGAAAGCTCTGGCTCGATCCGGAAAAGACGTCGCCTTACTCGTGGTACCAGTACTTCCTCAATGCCGGTGACTCCGTGGTTATTGACTACCTCCGGTGGTTTACCTTCCTGTCGAAGGAAGAGATCGCTGAATACGAGGAGAAGGTTGCTAATGAACCTTTCCGTCGCGAGGCACAACGGCGTCTCGCCCAGGAGATGACCACGCTGGTCCACGGCGCGGAAGCCACCAAGGCTGTGGAGCTTGCTGCTCAAGCGCTGTTCGGTAAAGCAGAGCTTGCTGACCTTGATGAGCAGACGCTGGCGGGTGCGCTTTCTGAAACCACCGTGGCCGAGGTGGCTGCCGGTGAACCGCGCTCCATCGTTGATCTGTTGGTTGCTTCTGGTCTGGCAGAGTCCAAGGGCGCGGCTCGACGCACCATCAAGGAAGGTGGCGCCTACGTCAATAACCAGCGTATTGAAGCCGATGACTGGGAGCCGGCGGACGAAGACTTGCTTCACGGTAAGTGGCTGGTGCTTCGTCGCGGTAAGAAGAACTTTGCCGGTGCCAAGCTGAACTAATTAGAGCTCTCGACTTCGCTAGATGACTGCATGCGAATCCCGTCGCCTTGTGCGGCGGGATTCGTCGTTTCTGGGACAGAGTATCTGCACCGGCCGCCGGAGGTTAAGGAAAGTGCTGTTAACCAGGCGATTTGTTGAAGCTTGGGGCTGTGCGTATATTTATCGAAGTCGCCGCGAGACGCTGGTGACACGGAGATTAACTCCTAGTTGACAAGGGATAAACTTGTTAGCTAGAGTATGAACTCCAGCCGCTCAGAGCAGAGAATAGATGAATTCGATGTGACGGGTGTGCGGATGATGTTTGAGAACTCAATA
>NZ_KV796729.1:0-415 GCF_001809235.1 Corynebacterium sp. HMSC072A04
TCCGTGTCCAAAAAGTCCATGGACATAACACCCCAGAGCTAAGAGCTGGAGTGCCGGATGTGGCGGTGGCGGCGTAGTCCACGCTCACGACATCCTTGAGCACCGTTCCTGCGCACGCCGAAGGGAGGAGTGCCTAGGATTGCCTCAAAAAATAGCGTCCAACAGCCAATTCTGCGGACGCATCAAAGCAGATGGACAATGGTCACCGTACGTTTACGTGAACACTGTCCCCTAAGGAATGACTGTGCAAATCTTTCAGATCCTGCTGGTAGCTTTCATAGCTGCACGGCTTCACTTCTTGGTCAAAGAAGTAGAAAAAACAAATGAACTTCTAGCCCTTCAGATTGAAGAAACCCGCCAAGGCGATACCTAAAGCATCGCCTACTTGAGGTTACCCTCGTTTAGTGGACACCCT
>NZ_KV796730.1:0-416 GCF_001809235.1 Corynebacterium sp. HMSC072A04
CAGGCTCGAACGCAGTGTTCTGGTTCGGGGACTTCGGGTTCTGGTCTTCCTCGTCCGGGATGCCGTCGTTATCGTCATCCGGATCCGTGACATCAGGATCGCCATCACCATCGGTGTCCAGCTTGAACTTAGCTGGAGCCTTATCCGTGGAACCGTCAGGGTAGGTCACCGTGACAGGAACCTCGAACTCCTCAACGGTGTCCTTGTTCAGCTTCGACTTATCCGGGAACGTAACAGTGATCTCACCGGTGTTCTCGTCAATCTTGGCTTCGTAGCCCTCAGGAGCCTTGAAGTCCTCAGGAATCGAGAACTTCGAACCCTCAGGAGCCTTCGTGTCCTTACCGTCCTTATCCTTGAACGAAGGAGACGACTTGGTTTCCTCACCAGGAACAACCAGCTTCTCCTCGTACGCAGGC
>NZ_KV796731.1:0-7159 GCF_001809235.1 Corynebacterium sp. HMSC072A04
AATCAACGCACTCTAAAACCGGAAGGGCCCGTAAACTCTCAAAATCCTCGTTGGGCCTTTCAACCCTGAACTGAGTAATGAGATCTTTTTTCATCTCTTCGGAATCCACTTCAACTGGTTCGGAGCAAATGAAAAGTACGTCGACTCCAGGCAGGAGCGCTGCTTTACGCACTACTTGCGAATACGTTTTATATGCCGATTCCAGAACACACTGATCGGCCACGAAAAAAGTGTCTAAAGCAAAAAACATACGCATTGTAATGCTTTCCAAACAGATAAAGCTGGTGAACTCGCCTGCGATGTGGAGCGAAGGTTTTGGCAACTCGGGCAGTTTTTATATCTGGGATTTGGCCCCGCCGGCCCATCCCTTGAGATGGGCCGAATCAGGTTAGTTGCTGCGCTTGACGGTGGCCGCAACCTCGCCTGGTTGGACATGACCCTCGCGGGCAATGTCGACACCAGCGACTTGCTTGGCCGTGGGGCACACCACCGGGGTGATGAGGTTGACGCCGCGCTCGCGCAGCTTCTGCGCCTCCACCGCGATGATCGGCGTGCCGGCGGTGACGGTATCGCCCTTCTTGGCCAGGGCCGTGAAACCTTCGCCCTTGAGCTCCACGGTGTCGATGCCGATGTGGATGAGCAGGTCCAGCCCATCCGCGGTCTGCATACCGAAGGCATGGCCCGTCTTGAAGACCATGGTGATGGTGCCGTCAACGGGCGCGCAGACGTCGAAGGCATCGACGGTTTCAGGCATAACGGCGAAGCCTTCGCCCACCATGCCCTGCGCAAAGGAGGCATCCGGGACCTGGGAGAGCTCGACGACGTCTCCGGCGAACGGGGCACACACCTCGACATCCGCTGCGTCACCGCTGACGCTCTGAGCGGAAGCGGCGCTGGCCGGCGCGCTGGCTCCAGCCGCGGTCGCAGCACCCGCCGTGGCCAGGACCGGAGAACCGTGGCGCAGCTGGTGGCTGACCTCGTCATACATGAACTGCACGGCCGGGCCCACGATGACCTGGACGCTCTTCTCCGAGGGGTGGATGACGCCGGAGACGGCGGCGCGCTTGATTACGGAGTCGTCGACAAGCGCGCGATCCTTGACGCCCACGCGCAGGCGCGTGGTGCAGTAGTCCAGGGAGTCAATGTTGTCCTTGCCGCCGAGGCCTTCGATGATGCGCGCGGCATCGGCTGCGGTCTTGTCATCGCCGCTGACGGAATCCGCCGCGTCGTCGGCCTCATCCTCGCCGCGGCCCGGCGTCTTCAGGTTCAGCCAGCCGATGAGGAAGTAGAAGATGACGAAGTAGAGGAAGAAGAAGCCCACGCCCATGACCAGCAGCATGTACCACTTGTTGGCCAGCGGGTTCTGGGAGGAGAGCAGCATATCCACGAAACCGGCGGAGAAACCGAAGCCGGCGGTCCACTCCATGGCGGAGGCGATGAAGACGGACAGGCCCATCAGTAGCGCGTGCACCACGTAGAGCAGCGGGGCGACGAACATGAAGGAGAACTCCAGCGGCTCGGTCACTCCGGTGAAGAAGGAAGCCAAAGCGCCGGCGGCCATGAGGGAGCCGACGACCTTGCGCTTGCTCTTATCCGCGCGCAGGTACATGGCGAGTGCCGCACCCGGCAGACCGAACATCATGACCGGGAAGAAGCCCGCCTGGTAGCGGCCCACGACGCCCTCGACCGTGCACTGGCCGTTGGCCCAAATACCCGGGCAATCAGCGGCAGAGGTCGCGGCCGCGGCGGCGTCGATGGTGGCCTGGCCGGCCTGGAAGTTACCGATGTCGTTGATACCGATGACGTCGAACCAGAAGACGGAGTTCAGTGCGTGGTGCAGGCCAGTCGGGATGAGCAGGCGGTTGGCCACGCCGTAGATGCCGGCACCCGCCGCGCCCAGGCCCTGGATGGAGGTACCGAAGTTGAACAGCGCGTTGTAGATGAACGGCCACACAAAGTAGAGGATCCCGGAGACAACCATGGCGAAGATCGCGGTAAGGATCGGCACCAATCGGCGGCCAGAGAAGAAGGCGAGGAAGTCCGGCAGCTTGGTGCCGTGGAAACGGTTATATACCCAGGCCGCCATGATGCCGGCGAGGATGCCGAAGAGGACGTTGCCGCCGCCCACAGCATTCCAGCCTTCCGCGGCCCATTCCAGCGCCTCATCGCCGGTCAGCGCGGTGGGGTCTTCGATACCACGGTAGCCGGCCACAGCCTCCGGGCCGAGCAGTTTCATAAACGTGGCGAAGGCCAGGAAACCAGAAAGTGCCGCGGCACCGTTGGAATCCTTGGCCAGGCCGAAGGAAATGGCGATGGCGAAGATCCAGCCCAGGTTAGCCAGCACCGCATCACCGGAGCTGATGAGCAGCTGCGCGGCGAGGTTATCCGGGCCGGCGGCGCTGGAGATCCAGTAACCAACACCGCAGAGGATCGCCGCGACGGGCAGCACCGCCACGGCGCCCATGAGGGCTTTTCCGAGCCGCTGCAGCGGCCCCATGACATCGACTTTCATGCGAGGAGTCCTTTCACACTAGTAAGGAATTAGATGGAGTTTTTAGGAAAAGAGTGGGCGGTGAGGACGATGTTGGTCGGCGAAAATGTAGTACTCGCGGTCCTCTAACTGGGAAGCAGCGGATTCATCCACAATCACCGTGGCGTGCTGGTGCAACTGCAGGATTGAGGCCGGGCAGTGTGCAGACAGTGGGCCTTCCACCATGTCGCGCACAGCATTGGCCTTGTTGCTACCGGTAGCCAGCAAGAGCAGGCGACGCGCCTCGTTAATCGTTCCCAGTCCTTGAGTGACGGCAAAGCGCGGCACCTCGTCCACGGTGTCAAAGAAACGGGAGTTATCGTTCACGGTCTGCGGGTGCAGAGTAGTGACGTGGGTGCGCGACGTCAGGGAGCTGGAAGGCTCGTTAAAGCCGACGTGTCCGTTGGCGCCGATGCCCAGCAGTTGGATATCCACGCCGCCAGCATCACGGATGGCCTTGTCATAGGTGGCCGCGGCGGCTGCCGGGTCGTCCGCGTCACCAGCGGGGCTTTTCACCAGGTCGTCGTTGAAATCCACGTGGCTGGTGAATTCGCGGCGAATGGTGGAATAGTAGGACTGCTCGTGGGTGCGCTCCAGCCCGATGTATTCATCGAGCAGGAATGCGCGGCTGCGGGCAAAGCTCACCTCGCCGCGCTCATAGCGGGCGATGAGTTCCTTGTACATCGCCACCGGGGTCGATCCCGTGGCGAGGCCCAGGGTGGACCCGGCGTTGGCGTAATGCGCGAAAATGTTCGCGGCTTCCACGGCCACCTCGGCGGGGGTAGATCGAATAAGTATGTCCATGAGCTGCCTTCCTCGTTGCTTCTTTATTTAACGTCTAGATTTTTAACGGTCGAGCGGGATATCAGCACCGCCAACAATGACGCGCACTGGTTCCAACTGGGCATTGAGGCCCACCAGGTTGGCGCGCGCGCCAACCGCGATGCGGCCTAGATTCGTCTCCCCCAACACGTCGGCTGCCGTGGTGGAGGTAAAACGCACCGCCTCGCCCAGACCATGGCGCGCGGCGAAACTGATGAATTGCTGAGCCAAGGTGGAGGTACCGCCCGCGATAGCGCCGCTGGGCACGCGCGCCACTCCCCCGCTCACCGTGACGGGCAGGGAGCCCAATTCATAGTCACCGTCGGCCATGCCGGCCGCCGCCATGGCATCAGTGATGGCGAAGGCGCGGTGACTGTGAGCCATGTCCACGGCGCCGTCGACAAGATGCACGCCATCTGCGATGAGCTCGACGGACACATCGCCCGCCTTCGCTGCGGTAAGCAAGGCCGCTACCGGGCCCGGCGCGCGGTGGTGAATAGAAGGCATGCCATTAAAGAGGTGCGTTCCAGTCACGGTCAGGCCGAGCTCCTTAGCCTTGGCGATAACGCTCAGCGTGGTGTCGTAATCGGCCTCGGTGTGGCCCAGGCTGGCGATGATGCCATGCTCCGCGCAGACGTCGAGCAGCTTGTCGACGTTCTCCGTTTCCGGTGCGAAAGTAATCGAACGCAGGTGGCCGCGGGCCGCGGCGATGACTGCGCGGAAGAAGTCCGGGTCGCCCGGCACGATGCGCGAAGGGTCCTGCGCGCCGCATTTGGCCGCCGCGATGAAGGGGCCCTCCATGTGGATGCCGGCGATCTCGCCTTCTTCAGCCAGCTGGGCCAAAAGCTCAGCCCGGGCACACAGCTCTTCTTGTGTGCCGGAGACCAAGCTGGCCAGCAACGTCGTGGTGCCGTGCGCGCGGTGGAAGCGGGCGGCGGCCAGGCACTGCTCATAGTCGCCGTTGGGGAAGCCCCCGCCATTGCCTCCATGGTTGTGCAGGTCCACGAAACCGGGCACCCACAGCAACGCATCCGGGTCCCCGGCGTGCCAGGCGGCCTCGGCTGCGGGGACGTCGCCAAGCACTATGCCCTCAATGCTCTCCCCGAACGTGACGGCTCCGGCGCGCAGCTCGAAGTTCTCATCAATGTAGAGGCCCTCGACGTGGCCTTTCGCCTTTGTCTGCATAACTCATTCGATTCTGTTTGTACAGGCTGGCGTGGCACCGCCCGGTTGACACTTCATTTGAAATTTATCAGGGCTGCCGATTTTTGTGAACCACGCCTCCTGCAAAGAGGCGTGTGAGCACAGGTAGCTTTTTGCGTGTTCGGTACACCGCATGGGATGGCGAAAGACCCCGCGAACTACCAGCCACGGGTGGCCACTCGGTCCCAGAGCGCGTTGCTCGCCAGCTCACCGGCACCCGCCGGTGAAGCGCCAACGAACACGTCTCGTGCATCAGGATCATCAGCAAGAATGTAGCGGAACCACGCGGTGGCATAGCCGTCCCCGAACTCTAAAACGTCCTTGTGATCCGCGCCCAGGCGGCGGGCAATGATTGCCGGACCACCGGCTGATTGAAAGCTCTCCTCTAGGTCTGACCACGGGCTGACAAGCCAGCGGTCTGAACGGCCATCGCTCGTCATCAAGAACAACGGTGCCTCAACATCCGCGGTGGTGTAGTCCCAGTCATTGGACTGTGCCACTTTGTGGGAGGCCGGGCTCGCCGCATACACAGCTGCTACCTCCGTGTGGGCCGCAGCGTTGATGGCGCCCGCGCCACCCTGTGAGTGTCCGAAAATGCCAACCCGTGATCGATCCACGCGAGAATCCAGTTCCGGCAAGCTCTCGATTAGGTGCACGACATTCTCCCCGGTTCCGGTTTGGGGAGTCTCATCGCCGACAACCACGAAGCCCCAACTTGCCAGGTGTTCCGCCACAGGCAGGTAGCTACTCAGCGGCGTGTTCGTGCCATTAGCCATGACCACCGCCGGAAATGGTCCCGCACCCGTCGGTGCCGCAACGGTCACGTCGCCGTCGCGCCGCACGTCGACCTCGTGTGGCCCCTCGCCCGCAAACGACGCTTCCAGCGGGCCACCTGTCTCAGCGCTGTATCCGGGAGCTACGCCGTCATCACCGGTCACGCTGTCTGCATCGACCCACTGCATGAATCCCACAAACCCGACAAACGCCACCACAATCACGGCCACCACGGCAATCATGCCAACCACAAGCTTTTTCATGCTCTACATTTTGATGTTCACAAGAGCGAAGGTCACTAGCGCTAGCACTACTTTTTCCTGTACACAGTGCAAGACCTGACTCCGCCACACCCTTGCAATGAGAGTCGCACATCATTATCTTGTTGCATGTAATCGTCATCACATACGGGAGAAAAAATGCTTACCTCCGAAACGCTTTCCGACGTAGCCACAGTGGGAGGTTCAGGTCCGTCCAGAGGTCAGGGCAACGAAACAGTTACAGCCTAAATGCATCCCCCTAGAAACAGTGGTGGCGAAGGGCTTTTATCTATCTACACCCTGACCGCCACATATTTTTTATCGTCAGTGTGCGGGTCAATGACCAGCCTCTCGATTTCACTCCACTTCGCCGAACTCAACAAGGGCGAACTGTTGGTGGCAAGCATCTTCATCTCGGGTACTTGCGCTCAAGTTTTTGCAGTCCCCTTTCTGGCCCCACTCTTCAACAAATTCAACAGCTATCACATTGCGCTTGCTGCGCTTTTCTTGGATCTTCTGGGCTTGTTATCAATGGCGGCCTATCCAGATCCTTCGATCCTCATTCTTGGAAACCTCGTCACCGCATGCTTAAGCGGCCTGTCAATTCCATCCATTTTCACCATCGCTGATTCTCAGGTCGGCGAAGGACAGCAGGCGAAAGCCTTCTCCCTCTTAGATACAGCTCGACTTGGCGGCGGATTCCTTGGACCGCCTCTAGGTGGATTACTACTGGACCAAAGAAACCTGCAGACAGCGCTCTTCGTTGAAGCCTGCGCCGTTGGGGTCTCGCTGCTTGCTTTTTATTTCCTTTATAAATCCTCGCCCCAGAAATCATTGCGGCATCCTGAAACCAAAGACTCTTCACCGAGTTTTCTCCAGAAGGTCCTCGAAGCACCTTCCCTTTTGTTGAAGAATAGAAGCGCTCGGTCCGCGTTAACCAGCATTTGGGGAGCAATTATCTGCACCTCGATTTTCAACGTTTCGCTTGTCTTCTATGCGACACAGACCCTCCACGTCAGCGGTACGTTATATGCCATCATTGCCCAAGCATTTATCGTGGGCCGCATTTTTGGAGCACGGCTTTCAGCTCGCCTTCACTCACAGAACGCCGAGAAGGTCCTGACCGGGGCAGGATTCGCTATGGGGTGTTTCATAGCTTTACCTGGACTATTCCCCTCATTATGGCTCTGCATCCCATGTTTCCTCCTGGGCGGAGTCTGCAATGCTGCTCAGGTGGCCGCACTACGCATAATCGTTGTCGGATCCGTACCTGATGAAGTGAAACCCAAAGCCCTTTCTACGATGGGTTCAATTAACAGCTCCGCAATGCTTATTGGATACATCATCGGGGCACCTGTTGTAAGTGCCATCGGCCCAGCTGCGGCCCTTGTCGTATCAGGGTTTGGCACCTCTATCCTCACTCTGGGGCCAATTCTGAAGACCACCATGTACGGTGCCTCCGGTGACCAAGACTACGACAACAAATAGCATTCAATTCTGTAGTAAATCTACTGTCAGATGCGAGTTTTTGGTACCGGTGTGTTCAGAAGACTGAAATGGTAGCGGTGTG
>NZ_KV796732.1:0-11129 GCF_001809235.1 Corynebacterium sp. HMSC072A04
TACGTGTCCACGATTTGCGGGCAACCCCATACTGAATGCCTCACTTTTTCAGGGGTTAGGGGTCTAAATGTGTGACAAAAAGAAGGTACAGGAGCAAATGGGAAAAATTCTATTGGGCATCTCTATCGGTCTACTAGCGGGAGGAATCATTGCTTTTGTAGCGCTCTCCTATATTGACCTCACCGCGCCATTCTCCTGGGTAGTTTTCTTTTTCTCGGCGACCATCGTGGGAGCTATCGTCGACATGATTCTGCGGACAAAGAAACGCGAAGAAAACACTTCTGCCCCAGACAGTGATATCCACCCTTGATATCGCCCGCCATACAGGCCGAAGCCCAAGGCCCAAGAAGGGGCGGGCTGGCTTCTAAAACATAAAAAGTCCGGCACTCCAGAGCTAAGAACTGGAGTGCCGGCTGTGGCGGTGGCGGCGGGGTTTGAACCCGCGGTTGGGGGTTACCCAACAATCGCTTTCGAGGCGATCACCTTCGGCCGCTCGGACACGCCACCGCGTTCCAGATTACGGGAGTCATCCCGAGCGACAAAATCGCTGCCCACACCACGCGGCGCGGACAGCGATTCAGCTAGATGAGGCTAGGAATTAGTCCTTGAGGTTTCCGATGACCTCGTTGGCCTTATCCTTGACGCCCTCAACGGCGTCGGAAGCCTTCTGCTTTGCCTCAGAGGTAACCTGGTCGGCCTTGCCCTCGTTCTCCAGCTTCTCGTTATCGGTCAAGCCGCCAGCGGCTTCCTTAGCCTTGCCAACGAACTCGTCCTTCTTGTTCTCAAAATCACCCATGATTTTCTCCTTACTCTCTACTTCTCTCACGTGGACCACCCAGCCTACACGCGAATCGGAAGGTGGCTCCGGGGCCACTAACCATTTCAAGGGCTAAGCGCCGCTGCCGCGCAGACCCCCGAAGAAGCCCGTGAGCAGCTCCGCGCATTCTTCCTCCAGCACACCGCCGCGTACCTCGGGAACGTGGAGGGCGCCCGGGGCGCGCAATACCTCCACCAGCGAGCCGCACGCCCCCGTCTTCGGCTCAAAGGCCCCGAAGACCACCGAAGACACCCGGGAAGCCTGAATCGCGCCCGCACACATCGCGCAGGGTTCCAAGGTGACAACCAGCTCGCAGCCTTCCAGACGCCAGCCATCGCCATGCACGCGTACCGCCTGGCGGATAGCTTCCACCTCTGCGTGCGCGGTGGGATCATTCAGCTGCTCGCGGCGGTTAACGCCGGTGGCGAGTTCGTTGCCGGAGGCGTCGTAAAGCACGGCACCCACAGGGATATCCCCCGCCGGCGTGGTGCGCGCAACCTCCAGGGCGCGGCGCATGCGGGCCTCTGCGCGCACCAGCCCCGCTGCTGGTTTAAGAGTCATCCGAGTCGAGGCCGTCGATGAAATCCTCCAGCTCATCGCCAAAGCCCAGCTCGCCGGCGATGCGCAGGAGCATATCGGAAGGCCAGTCCTCATCGTTATCGATGATGTAGCCCACCTGGTCCTCATCGAGGCCGAGGTCCGCGAAGATATCGAAATCGCCGTCACCGTACGGGTCGGCGTCCTCCCACTCGTCTTCGTCTAAATCCGGGATCTCGAGATCGCGCAGGTCCAGGAAATCCGCGGCGAAGTCGTCCTCGGAGGCGTAGGTGGCGTCGGAAAGCAGCATGCGCACATCCCCCGGCACCGGGCGCACGACGACGAAATAGTCATCCTCCACGCACAGCAGCGCGAATGCCGCCCCCTCGGAACGCAGGTTGCGCACCGCTTTGATGGAGGTGTTGACGTCGGTGAAGTCATCCTTGAAAGGGCGAATCACCCAGCCGCCTTCGGCACTGGCAACGGTGATGGCAAAGGACAGATCGTCGTGGCTCATACCTCGTCAGATTAGTCGGGTTGTGCCACAATTGTCACCGTGAGTTCTCAAGATGTTCAACGCCCCGTCTGCATTATCGGCCTCGGTCTCATTGGAGGTTCCCTCCTGCGTGACCTAGCTGCTGCACACCATTCCGTGTACGGCTATAACCACTCCACTTCTGGTGCCCGAACGGCCATTAAGCAGGGCTACGACGTCACCGATGATCTGCCGGCCATCCTGCGGCGCGCCGAGGAGGACAATGCGCTTATTGTCATCGCGGTGCCCATGGATGCGGTTGCCTCGGTCCTCGACGCCATCCAGGAACACGCCCCGAGCTGCGGGTTGACGGATGTCGTCTCGGTCAAGACCGAGGTGCGCCAGCTCATTGTGGAGCGCAACATGGAGTCGCGCTATGTGGGCGGCCACCCCATGGCCGGCACCTCCAAGTCCGGCTGGGAGAACTCCCACACCGGGCTGTTCAACCGCGCTGCCTGGGTTATCACCTATGACTATGCCGCCGAGTGCGAGGCCCGCGGCGAGCGCATCCCCGCCGAGTGGGAGAACATTTTTGCGGACGTGGTCCGCATGACCCAGATGGTTCACGCGGAGGCGGTTCCGGTGCGCGTGGCGAACCACGATGCCGCGGTTGCCCGCATTTCGCACTTGCCGCACGTGCTGGCGGAGACCCTCGCGGTGGTCGGCGATAATGGCGGCATTCTGGCGCAGTCCCTCGCGGCCGGCTCCTTCAAGGACGGCACCCGCGTGGCGGGCACTCGCCCGGATCTGGTTCGCCAGATGTGCGAGACCAATGCACCGGCACTGGTCCAGGCCCTCGACGAGGCTCTTGAGTTGCTGCAGGATGCGCGCGAATCGCTGGCCTCGGATAAGCCTTCCATCGCCGCGCTTGCCGACGCTGGCTTCCGCGCCCGCACCCGCATCGAAGCCCGATCCGGTGCTCGAAAGGAATCGGTCTCCCCGGTGAAGATTTCTTCCCGCCCGGTCTTGCGGCTGCACCCGGGTGCGCCGAACTGGGTGGCGCAGCTGCGCCAGACGGAGTCTTTGGGCGGGCGCATCGAAATCTTCTAGCCCGCTGGTCGGCTTCTAGGCCTGGCTTTCTTTCCTAGCAGGCGGTTCTCAACGGGTTCCCCTCACCTGGTTCCAGTCAAAAGGTTTCTTTGCCCCCAAACGAACCTTCTACCTGGTTAAAGATGGTTTACTTGCCTCCAAGGGAACCTTTTGACTAATGACTTCTGAGTGGAACCTTTTGCGTGCTGCTGGGCATGGGGCAGTTTCCAAAAGGCGTCTTGCAAATGGCATTTTGCAGATGGCATCTGTCAAAAGGCGTTTTCTCGCCTGAAAACGCCTTTTGGGGCGTGCAGATGGCGTTTTCAGCCCCAAAGATGCCTTTTAGTGGATGTCTTTTGTGGGGCGCCATTTGGCGACGGTTTGTGGGGTGCCATCTAGCGACCGACCGTGGAGGAGCGTGCGTGGTGGCGGGCGGGCGGCGTAGTGCGGTGGCGTGGGGCGGTGCGGGACGCTTAGTCGCGGAAGGTGTCGTCGCGACGTTTGCGGGCTTGGGACTCATCGCGCGTGATGCCGAGCAGCGGGTAGCCAGCAAGGCCCGCCGCTAGGCCCACCGGCAACATCCAGAGCATGCCGGAAGCCAACCACAAGACCACGCCGAGGATGGCACCAGCGATCAGACACGGAACGAGTTTCTCCTTCATGGAGATTCAGCCTAGTTGGTACTCCGCGCGGCGACAGACTTGCGGTTGAGCAGGCGCGAAGCGATGGCAATCACGATCAGGCCCACCACCCCGGTCACGCCGGCCGTTAGAGCGACGGGCGCACTGACCTGCATCGTTGCCGGCGGCGCCGGGGAGTTATCGGCGTTGAGGACGCCGTCGGTATCGCGGCCGCTGGTGACGTCCTCGATCCAATCGCGGACCTCGACCACCGACGTAATCGCCGCGGTCGGGGAAGGCAGATCCGGGTCCGCATTCGACGTTCCAGCCGTGGCCACGCCGACGAGGCGACCGTCGACGAAGAACGGTCCGCCTGAGTCGCCACCTTGCATGCCCTCACCATTAAGGGACTTCACGTCCATGATGGCAGCGGCAATCATCGGGCCCACTCCCCCAAGCTCACCAGCTGGGATGCTTTCCGCGCCGTCGGGTCCAACGGCGATCTCTGGCATGTCGCCGCCCTTCATCACCTGGGGCGCGTCGGATGCGTCGGGGGCGGGAGCGACCATTCCACCGGGGGCAGGCACAGCCATGTCGCCAGGAGCCATGGCCCCGGAATCGCCCGGCGCCACCGGTGTCATCTTCTCACCGGACTCGTCTGGGCTCGCCGGCGGGGTGCCGCCGGATAGCAATTCACCTACTTCCATCTCAGCCATCGGCAGCTGGCCTTTGCGGGCCATGCGGGAGCTGCTGCTCCAGCCGTAGAAGTGGCCTTTCTCACCAGCGGTAGGAACAGCGTCCGCGAGCTTGGCGGGCTTAACGCCCTTGACGGGCTCGGTCAGGTGCATGAGGCCGGCGTCGATAGTCGGCGAAACAGCCCAGGAGTCCACGTCATAGACACGGGTGTCCTTGCCCTGGCCAAAACGTGCCTGCGAGCCCTCGTTGTTGACGGACTCCAAGCAGTGGCGGGCGGTCAGCACCCACTGCTCAGCCACCAGCGTGCCGGTGCAATCACCGAAGCTTCCGATCTTGCCCATGCGCAGCGCAGCCACGGCAGCGCTTTCCTCCGACTGGGGAGCGGGCTGTGCAAATTCCAAGGCCATGGCCGGTGCAGCGCCCAGCCCCACGACCACAGAGCTGGCCAGAACAGCAGTTATCTTTCGTGCCGTCATTACGCGGCCACCTCCTTGATTGCCCAAGCCACGACCCTCTCGGCCGGACCCTTTCCACAGAACTTCTTCCACAGCGCGCTCAACAGAAGGAACGCGAGCACAAAGCCCAGTGCCGCTGTGGTGTTGTGCAGCGAAACGTTCGCCTGCCAATAACGAGCGGTGAGAATGTGCAGGATATAGATTGTCAACGACATCGAGCCCAATGCCGCGAAGGGGAAAGCCAAGCGTGGCAACTGACGGCCGATAATCAGGCACAGGTGCAACACCACCGCGGTGACTGCCACGGAGAGAAGGATTTCACCAAGCACACCCGTATGTCCGGTAAAGCGCAGCCAGCCGGCAATATCCGGGTTGAAGCGCTGCCACAGGCCGATGCCGGTAACGACGGCGGCTACCGCGGTCACAACAGCTTGGATGCGGGTGGGGCGGGTGAGGTAGACGTCGTAAAGCAGCATGCCTGCCACCATGTACGCCAGGAATGCCACGAGGGGATAGACCTGCGGGAGGGTGTACGGCGCGTAGAGCACCGTGGCGCCCGCGGTGGCCAGCGCGAAGAGCAGGACCTTCCACACAGTGGCGAGCGGCGGCACCCAAGCGGTGAGAGCCATGGCCGCGCCCATCACGACGAGCACCACCTGAATCTCACCGCCGACGGGCAACAGCGCCACGCCGATGAGCATGACTATCAGGCCACGGGCGACCAGCTTGAGGAAGACCCGCAGCGAATAGTCGCGGGCAAGGATCATCATCGTGGTACCTGCAATGATGGCAAAGCCCGCCGCCGGCAGCCCGGAGAGCACCACTTTGGCGCTCCACACCAGGTTGGCCATGTGCAAAATAATCATCCCGATGATGGCCAAGGAACGAGCAATATCGAGGCCCACTATTCGGGCGCGCGCTGACACCTATTCATCTCCTTGCAGTTGAAAACGTTTAAAGACCGACCAGTGGCTCTGGCCGGTCTTCTTATTTGTGTGCGTTTTCAGCTCTGCATTTCACTCAGCGCTGCGTGATATACGTCTCAGCGGGTGAGCGTGATAGCTTTGCCATCGCGCACGAGGTAAATGCGCTCAGGGGTTGCGGAGGCATCGGGGTCCACCATCACCGTTACTGGACCTGCAAGAAGTTTCATGATGGCCCCGTCAGGTTGCGTGCCAAAGCAGATTTTGTCCAACCTCAAATCCCGAGTGATTTCTAGCTGACCATCTCCGCTGCTCTCAAAGTGGAAACTGAGGATATCGCAGGAGAACTGCACGACCCGATCCCTAAAGTTCACGCGAAAGGAATCCGGCTGCTGCGCGGACTCCCACTCGGAATTCACCACGAACTCCATCTGCTGCGCATTGGCGGTGACCAGGCCTGCGGGCACGCCAGTAACAATGTTGCGCTGCGAGGATCCAACTTCCGCTATGCCCGAGCTCCCCGGCAGCTCCGAGGAGCCGGCAAAAGAGAAGAGGGAGGAAATGAAAAGCAGGATAGCGGAGAGAATCGCTTGAATCATGGGCACCATTATATCCGCCCCAACCGACCAACCATTGGCTCTGGCCGGCATTCTTACTTGTGCGCGTTTTCAGCGCTGCGCGATATGCGTCTCAGCGGCTAAGGGCGATGGCTTTCTCATCGCGCACGAGGTAAATACGCTCAGGTGTTGCGGAGGCATCCGAGTCCACCATTACCTTCGCCGGTTCTGACAGGAACATGATGAAGGGAAGGTCAACCTTTCCTCCAGAGCAGGCCTTATCCGTCAACATGCTGAGCTCCACGCCGCCATCAACCAAGGTGAAGTCACCGCCGTTACAGGGCAACCACACCCTCTGGTCCTGGAAATTCAAGGAGAAATCCTCTGGGCTCGCCGCAGACTCCCACCTGAAAGCAGTGATATGTTCCATCTGCTCATCGTTTGCTTCAACCAGTCCCCCGGGTGCGTCCGTGATGATGCCGTGCTGGGCGACGTTTAGCCCCCACGCCTCCGAGCTCCCCGCCAGCTCCGAGGAGCCCGCGTTAGAAAACAGCGAGGAGATGAATAGCAGAATGGCGGTGAGAATCGCTTTGATCATATTTCAGAACACTACCGGGTTTGCCCAACCCGCGGAGTAGAAAACGAGAAAAGCCGCCCGAAGGCGGCTGAGATTTGGTGCGCCCGGAGGGATTCGAACCCCCAACCTTCTGATCCGTAGTCAGATGCTCTATCCGTTGAGCTACGGGCGCAGTCCGTTGGTTCGCAGTGCTTAACGCCGGAGCGTGTGTGCTCTGCTGTGCAACGAGGAATAACTATACCCACACTCCAGAAAACTAACAAATCCCGATGTCAATGCATGTTTTCAACCCAAGAAATGAGCATAGAAATTCACCCCGTGTTCACCTTAAGAAGGGGCTAGACGAGGGCGGCCACTTCGGCGTCGGAAAGCACGGCGTCACGGAAGGACTGAAGCGTGGACTCGTGGTCGAAGTCGATGCCAATGAGCACTAGTTCTGTGCCGGGAGTGACGCCGTTGGCAGCCCACAAGGAGGCCGGCATGATCTGCAGGTTGGGACCAGCCTGTTGCCAGGCGTGGGCCACGCGCAGATCGGTATCAATCCAGCAATAGCCCTTCGAGCGCACCAGGCCTGTGCTGGCACGCAAGGCCTTGAGCAGGCGCTCGCGGTTGAAAGGACGGTCAGCGCGGAAGACCACCGAAGAGATGCCATACTCTTCGGTTTCGGGGGCGTGCGGGTTCGCCAGCTCCTCGGCGTAGCCGTGGTAGGTCGCGGCGGTGGCGGCGTCGTAAAGGTGGGCGTCGAGAACCAGCGCGGGATCGATGACCCCGTTGGTCACCGGCACGACGCGGGCGCGGGGGTTCATGGCACGCACGGTGGCGATGACGCGCTCGGTTTCGGCGACCTCCACCAGGTCCGTCTTGGTGATGAGGATGAGATCGGCGAACTCGACTTGATCCACGAAGAGATCGGCGATGGTGCGGTCGTCGTCAGGCGTGGCCTCGATATTCTCGGAGACCAGGCTGCGGCCGCGGCGCAATTGAGAAAGGAACGTAGAGGCGTCCACGAGGGAGACCATGGTGTCGATAGGGGCGACGTCGGCAAGCGTGGTGCCGTCCCCGAACTCCCACTCGAAAGTGGCGGCAACGGGCATGGGCTCAGAAATGCCGGTGGACTCGATGACTATCTGGTCGAAGCGGCCGGAACGAGCCAGCTTGCCGACGGACTCAATCAAGTCCTCGCGCAACGTGCAGCAAATGCAGCCATTGGAGAGTTCAACGAAGCGGTCTTCGCCGCGTTCAAGATGGCCCTCGCCGGCGACGAGGGCGGCATCGATGTTGACCTCGGAGAAGTCATTGACAACAACCGCCAGCTTGCGCCCCTCACGGTTAGCAAGCAGGTGGTTGAGAAGGGTGGTCTTTCCGCTGCCTAAGAATCCGGACAGCACAGTAACGGGTGTAGCCATCCCGTAATGATAACGTTTTTCATTATCGGTAGGCTACAGGACCAACCCAAAGACCGGAACGGCAAGCAAGTAAACGGTGATGGTGATGAGCACGCAGCCAATCAGGTTGAGGCCGATGCCGCCCTTGATCATGTCGCCAATCTTGACGTAGCCGGAGCCATAGGCGATAGCGTTCGGCGGGGTCGCCACCGGCAGCATGAAGGCACAGGTTGCGGCCAGCGCCACCGGGATGGTGAGCAGCAGGACGTTGATGTCGCCATTCTCGGTCAGGCCGATGCCCACGGCCACACCGCCCATAATCGGCAGGAAGGTCGCAGCCGTTGCGGTGTTGGAGGTGATCTCCGTCAGGAAGAGCACGAGCAGTGCCACCGAAGCGATCAGCAGGATGGTCGGCAGACCACCCAGCCCCTTGGCCATCTCACCAATCCACAGAGACAGGCCGGACTTGTTGAACATCGAAGACAGGGACAGGCCACCACCGAAGAGCAGGAGCACATCCCACGGCATTTCATTTGCAGTCTTCCAGTCCAGAAGGCGCACACCGGTCTTGGCATCAGCCGGGATAGTAAACAGCAGCAGACCAGCAGCGATACCCACGATGGCATCGTCGTAGTTCGACTCCTTGCCCACCAGGAGGGGGATAATCACCCAAGCCAGGGCCGCACCCAGGAAGATAATGCCCGTCATGATCTGCGGGCCGGTCCATGGGCCAAGCTTTTCAATCTCGGAATCAATGAGCTCGCGGCCGCCTGGAATCTTGTCCATCTCCGGCTTGAACACGGTGATCAGCATGAACCAGGCAATGAACAGGAAGATGAATGCCAGCGGCATGCCCACCATCATCCACTTGCCAAAGCCGAGGACGATGCCGTGAGTTTCCTTCATGTAGCCCGACAGCAGGGTGTTCGGCGGGGTGCCGATGAGGGTGCCGAGCGAGCCAATCGACGCCGCGTAGGCGATACCCAGCATGAGAGCGGTGGCGAACTTCTTCTGGTTAGCCATGCCACCGACGGCGTCGGCAGTCAGCGAAAGCACCGAAATACCAATCGGCAGCATGACCACTGCGGTAGCGGTGTTGGACACCCACATGGACAAGAAGCCGGTGGCCAGCATGAAGCCGAGGATCAGCTGCTTCGGCGAGGTACCAACGACCTTCACCACGAACAGCGCCATGCGGCGGTGCAAGTTCCAGCGTTGCAGAGCCAAAGCGATGAGGAAGCCACCCATGAACAAGAAAATCGTAGACGAGGCATAGGGCGCACCCACATCCTTGATGCTGCCCACACCGGCCAGCGGGAAGATAACCAGCGGCAAAAGCGCGGTGGCGGCCAGTGGGATAGCCTCCGTCATCCACCACACGCCCATGAGAATGGTCACGGCCGCTACGGCGCGCAGCGCGCTCTGGGTGTATTCGGTGTCTTCCTTAGCGCCGGGTGATTCCAGCACCGTTTCTACGGCGTTGCTGGGAAAGAGAAACCACACAAGAGCGGCCAAAACGAGACCGAGGATGAGGCCAATGGCCATGCGGCGCCATTCGCGCGTATCGACGCCGCGGTCGTCTTCACCTTCTGTGTGTGCGGTTGAGACGTGAGTTTGTGGGGTAGTCATGTGCCCCCTCCTTTTCCTGGTTAACCAGCCCCCATTCAGCTGAGAGAGTTATTGAGATCACTGAATGGGCCTACACGTTCAGGCTATCGAGACCACAGACAGCCAACAAACACTTTCGCCCCATTACCCCCACTAAAGCCACAGATTCACCCCTGTTAGCAAAATCTTTTGCAGATTGGCTGCAAAGAATGCTCACCAATGTGTGGGCATTCCTTACTCAATTCCCCGCCTCCGTAGATCCCCAGACCTCGATCCCGCAACCTGCAGGTGGGCGTCGCCAAGCGCTTGCCGACGCCCCACCACCCACCCGGGAGTTTCGGGATCGAGGTCTGGGGGTTTAGCGCTGCGTACCGCTCGCCGCGCGCGATCCACGCCAATGCGCTACAAGTAAGCCATGAACAACCTAGGCATCTTTCACTACATAGACACCCACATAGTCGATCTGCGCACGCTCACCAACGACGACCCCCGATGGGGCAAAATTCACGCGAGGAAATTCCATAAGCTCGCGTGGTGCTATGCCATTCCCCTGCACCGATGGCTGCACTTGAAACCCTGGGAGCGAGAAACCGCAGAGGTCTATGCCCATGCGCGTGCCGCACCGCGGGCAACTCTCCTGGGCAAAGCGGCGGCTCGCATCCACGGCATCCCTACGCTCACAACGCCGAGCGAGTATTTCGCGACAGTCCCCTCCAACTCCGTTCCCCAAAAATCCAAGCGCCAATACTTCCGCTACAAGCAAACGAAACTCAACAATCAAGTCACAGAAGTCCACGGCATCCGGGTCACTTCTCTCGCGCGTACGGCGATTGATATCGCACGATTCGATGGATTCGTCGAAGGACTCGTCGCCGCAGACTACGTAAGGTCACGACGGGTATCAAAGGACACTCTCAACTGGGTACTCGGCGACATGGGCCGCGTGAAAGGAGTCGCGGATGCACGCCGGGCCGTGGAACATAGCGTCAACAGCTCCGAATCTCCCTGGGAGTCCTACGCGCGGGCGCTCATCCTTGACGCGGACCTTCCGGCGGTTCGCAGCCTGCGCGCCCAATACCGAGTCAATCAGTACTACGCCGACCTCGCGATCAATGACTGGCTCCTCATTGAGATCGACGGCAACGTGAAATACGAGAACGAGCTGGATGAGGTGATTCGGGCCGAGCACCAACGCCAAAAGGCACTCCTCAACCAGGGCTTTGTCGTCTTACGTTTCTCTCCCCAAGAATTGCGCGATGCTCCAGAAGACTTCATCAACAACATCGCGCGGCACTTAGCTGCGGGGCCTAGGAACCTTCGCTAGATCCCCAGACCTCGATCCCGCAACTCCCTGGTGGGCGGTGGGGCGTCGGCAAGCGCTTGGCGACGC
>NZ_KV796732.1:11229-45003 GCF_001809235.1 Corynebacterium sp. HMSC072A04
CTGCAGGTTGCGGGATCGAGGTCTGGGGGTTTGCGCTACCAGATAGCGGCGAAGGCAACCGCGCCGAGGAGCATCGTCCCCAGCGCAACGGCGGCGAGCGCCGGGGCCCCGGGCAGGGCAGGTGATTCGGCGCGGGCCAGGATCTCGTCAGCGTCGCGAAGCTTGGCGGTGGCCAGCCACAGCACCACCGCCACCACTACCCCAACAATCACGGCGGCCCATGGCGCAACTGAACGCACGACGAGCAAGCCAGCGACGAGGCCCGCAAGCCCCGTGCGCTGCCAGGCTAAGCGGGTGCGCTCGGGTTGGAGGCCGGGATCAAAAAGCTCGCTCACGCTAGCAGCTCGCCCACCAGAATCATCAGGCCGATGATAATCACCACGCCAACAATCAACGCCAACGCCGGGCTTGCCGGGAGCGGACGCGCATGGCGCATCGCGCGCTCCGAGGCTGCCCAGTGAAACCATGCCACCGCTGGTAAGACGATGGCCACGATCAGCATGATGACGGAGACAACGCGGGTCAGCGTGGTGTTCAGCGGTAGATCGAAGGTCTCCAGTGCCACACCACCCGCGATAAAGGCCAATGACGTGCGGATCCACGCCAAAAAGGTGCGCTCATTAGCCATGCTGAAGCGCGGGTCGGGTTCCTCCCCTGTTCCATACACCGAGCCCGGAAAACGTGCCTTCGTCATACGCGCCACTGTAGTGCCCCACTCCTCGCTCCACAGTGCGAGGCACCCCAGACGCCGTGCCTAGGACTGCGAGAAGGCCTCCAGATCCGCGGGGCTACCGGCGACGACGATGAGGTCGCGGTGGGTGAGCTCGGTGCCGTCGACAAGCGGGCGCCATTGGCCGGGCCCCTCACAGCGTGAGATGAGCTGAACGTTGTGCTCTTCCCACACCTGGTGCAGGTTGAGCGGGCCCTTGCTTATCGACGCCGGCGGGGTCATCGCCGTCACGCCATAGTCGGTGGCGATCTCCGCAAAATCCTCGAAGCGCCCGCCCAACAGGTGCGCCACGCGGCGGCCCGTATCGCGCTCCGGGCGGATCACGTGGTGCACTCCCAGTTGGCGCAGGATACGGGCGTGCGCATCCGAATCGGCCTTGGCCCAGATATCGCTCACCCCGAGTTCCACGAGGTTGGAGGCCGTAAGGATGGAATCCTCCAGATCCGAACCGATGGCCACGACCACGCGCTCTACTTCATCAACGCCCAGCTGGCGGAGGGCCTCGGCGTCGGTCGTATCCGCGGTCACGGCCTCGGTGAGGTACGCAGCGTGTTCGCGCACGTGCTTCTCCTCGGCATCGATTCCGAGGACCTCCACTCCATGCTCCATCAGCTCGCGGGCCAGGGAAGAACCGAACCGCCCCATGCCAATGACAACAACCGGCGGAATATTGATGGAAGACTTTTCACGCCGCAGGGCGCTGAACATGTTAGCCAATGAACGGCCTTTCTTCGGGGAAGCGGTAGCGCAGGCTGATGGTCCGGGCGGCCAGTGCCGCCACGAAAGTGGTGGGGCCTACGCGGCCAACGTACATGATGAGGCACAGCATGAGCTGTGATGGTGCGGACAAACTTGCGGTAATACCCGTGGACAAACCCACGGTGGCGAAGGCGGACATGACTTCGAAAGTGACCTGGTCCGCGGTGAACTCAGGGTCCCAGATGCGCAGCGTCGCAACACCTACGGCAACGACGATCATTCCGGCGGCGGTCAGCGCGAGGGCCTGGCGGAAGGTGGACAACGGCAGGCGGCGGTGTCCGATGGAGGTGTCTTCCCGGCCCAAGAATTCAGAAATCATCGCCGCGCCCAGAACGCACGCTGTAGTGACCTTGATGCCGCCCGCCGTACCGGCGGAGCCGCCGCCAATGAACATCAAGATATCCGTGACCATCAGCGTCAATGGCTGCGCTTCCCCGTAGTCGATAGCGTTAAAACCTGCCGTTCGGGGCGAAGCGCTCATGAAGAAGGCGTTGATGAGCTTCTGGCCCAACGGCATCCCGTTCAGCACACCGGAGCCCTCAGAGAGGAAGAAAACAACGGTGCCACTAAGCAACAAAAACGCGGTGGCGCCCAGCGTCATCCGGGCGGTCATGGACATGCGGTGAATGCGCGGTGTACCCCACGCCAGCGCGTTAGCCGTGCGCGGGCCCGTCGCACGAACTCCGCCAGCATGGGATAGCCCAAGCCACCGATGATCAGGGCGAAGGCAAGGGGAAGAAGAATCCAGCCATCAGCCGCGAAGGAGATAACGCTGTCTGAATAGGTACTAAACCCTGCGTTATTGAAGGCCGAAATGGCGTGGAAGATTCCTTCCCACGCTGCACGCCCAGGTGCTACACCGTGCTCGGTGGCTAGGCGCACGCCGATGAACACAGCGACGATGGCCTCGCAGATCAGAGTCATGACCACGGTAAGCAAGAGCGCGCGGCGAATGCCGCCGAAGGCCACGGCGCGGCCCTCCGCAGCGATGGTCCGGCGGGCTTTGAAACTGATGCGACCGGTCAGAAGCATGCCTGACAGCGATGCCAGGCTCATAATGCCGAGGCCGCCCAGCTGGATGAGCGCGATGATGACCGCTTGGCCGAAGGGCGTCCAATAGGTGCCGGTGTCCTCCACCACGAGGCCCGTCAAAGAGACCGCCGAGGTAGCCGTAAACAGCGCCGGCAGGAACGGTGTCCACTGCGGAACGTTGGCGGAAATCGGCAGCATAAGAAGTACCGTTCCCACGAGGATGAGCAGGACGAAGCCCACGGCGGTGAGCCGAGCAGGGCCCAGGAAATGACCGCGTTTCACAGCGCTTCAGCTTACTGCTAATTGCTTTCGATGGGCAGTCCTCTCAGCCATAAATATCGCGATTTCATAATGCGAAACATCACAAGCAGCAGCCCAGGCGGTGGCGTCACAAAGTAGGCGCTACATCAGCTTGGTCTTGTCCAAGGTCTCCACCCAGCCGTTGGTGAATTTCTCCAACGGCTTGTGGAAGACCACGCCCAGAATCAGCATCGGTACGGCAAAGAGCAGCAGGCACAGCAACGCCAGCCAGTAATCACCGTGGTAAGTGCCGGCGATGGCCGCGCGGAAGGCGCGGATGGTGTAGGTCGCCGGCAGCCACGGGCTAATGTTCTGGAACCAGTCCGGGAGCACCTGCAAGGGGTAGGCACCGCCCGACGACGACACCTGAATCACCAACATGAGCACCGCCAAGGCTTTGCCCGCGTTGGCGAAGGAGACCACGAAGGTGTAGCAAATCAGCATAAAGATGAGCGAGCTAACCCAGCCCGCCAACAGCATGAGAATCGGGTGCGCGGGCTCGATACCCACGAAGAAGATGAGGCCCAGAATGAGCATCGTCGACTGCGCGAGACCAACCGCGACGAACATTCCGAAGCGGCCGAAAAAGCGCTGCATCGGCGAGTACGTGTCCTTGTCCACCACGTCGGTGCGCACGCTCACCGCAGTCAGCAGCGCGCCGACCCACAGCGCCAGCGCCGTGTACATGGGTGTCATGCCGGCACCAAAGCTCTTGACTGGGTAGACCGCTTGCCTGTCGACGTCCACCGGAGCCGCAATCGCGTGTGCCAGAGCATCCGGATCGGAACCGATGAGGTCCGCCAACTTCTTCAGGTCACCAGATGCCGCAGCGGAGTCGATATCCTTCCGCAGGTCGCCGAACTTGTTGGCCTTATCCTGCAGGCCAGAGGCGAGCTTCTGTACCGCATCCCGAGCATCCGTCAGGGAAGAGGAATCAATGGTGACGGGAGTCTTCGCGGTATCCAGATCCGCGCTCACCTGGCCCAGGGAGTCCTGCAGCGCACGCAGGGATTCGCGCAGACCAGAGGTGGAGATTCCCTCCACTGCCTTCTTGGCATTGTCGATGCTGGAGAGATCCGGCTTCGTGGGTTCGGGAGCATTCGCGGCCGCAGTGAGGCGCGCGTGGAGAGTGCGCTGCGCGTCGATGGCCTCCTCGATACGGCTGAGCGACTTCTCTTTATCCCCGGCAGGAATTGGCAGGGCCTCAATGTGGCCGTGCAGGTTCTGATACTGGGCAATGGTGCCTTCTACCTGGCCGGCCAAGGTGTTGAGCGCGGCGACGCGGTCGGCGCGGGAGGCGGAGGCGTCGTCGTAAAGCGCATCAATGCGTTGGCGCACCACATCATAACTAGCGCTGGTGGCATCGAGCGATTGCTGCAGCGCATCCGTGGAAACGTTGAGCGAGGAGGACTGAATCTCCGGCAGCTCCAGGTCCGCCGAGTCCGCAATGCGCTGGGCGCTTTCCATGAGCGGAACCGCGGTATCCACGAGGCCAGCGAGGGAACGCGCGGTACGGGCGGCCATATCGAGCTGGGTCTGCACGCCATCCGCGCGCGCCTGCATCCGGTCCAACACAGCCTTGGTATCACCCTGGCTCAAGAAGTCCGAGAGTGAGGTGACCAGATCGAAGGAGACGTCACCGACCGTCGTGGTGAAAGCTTCGGCAACCTGGGCCGACACACCCTCCGCGCCTTGACCGGTGATCTTCGGCGCCAGCGCGTTCTTCTTCTCATTCATGTAGAAGGACAAATCCGCGGGCTGGGAACCATCCGTGTAGAAGTTCATCATGTCGGTACTGAAGTCTTCCGGGAGCACGATGGCTGCGTAATACTCACCGGACTTGGTACCTTCAATCGCCTCATCGGAGGTGGTCACAACCCAATCCAGCTGCTCGTTCGCTCGCAGCTCATTGAGCACCTGGTTGCCCACGTTGATGGGTACCGGCAGCAGATCGCTCTCATAGCCGGTGTCCTTGCTGGCCACCGCCACTTTGAGCTGGCTGGTGTTGTCGAAGGGATCCCAGCTGGCCAGCACGTTAAACCACGTGAACAGCATCGGAATGACGACGAGACCCACGAGCATCACCGCGCTCATCACGTTGCGGCATGCGGTGCGGATATCGTTGAGGAAAAGATCGAGTGTTCCACGCATTAGTTATCCCCCTCCGTGGACTCCGCGCCGGCGCGAGCCGGATGCTTGATGTCATCTTCATCCAACGTCACGAGCTCCGCGGACTGTTTCAAGCTGATGCGCAGGTATTCCAGGGCGACCGCGGCGACAATGATGAGGAAGCACCACGCCGTCCAAATACCCAGGAGCAGCGGCTTCTGGTCGGGCAAGAGGCCGGAGACGACGATGAGGATGACCACGCCGATAACGCCCGCGATGGCCACCATCTTGAGCCAATAGCCCCAGTTATGAGCGCGGCGGTCCAAATCCTTCTTCAGGCCGCTGCGGCTATCCAGCGCCTGGATGACGTCCGCGATGCGGTAGCCCGAGCCGACAACCTGCACATTTTCATAGTCGAAGAGCTCAGTGTCCCGCAGCTCACGGTTGAAGATGACGTTGAAGTGCGCCAGCGCCTTGCGCAACAGCAGGCCGAAGACAAAGAACAGAATGAACATAAAGGCGAGCACGCCCATGTTCTTGAAATAGTGGTTGCCGTAGAAGCCACCGATGGTTTCGCGCATGGCGTCGATACCGTACGTGAATGGAAGCAGCGGGTAGATGCTGTGGAAGAAGCTGGGCAGCAGCTCAATCGGGTACAGACCCGACGCACCTGGAATCTGGATGATGGCAAAAACCACGCAGAGGCCGCGGCCGAGGTGACCCAGAGACGTCGACAACCCATAGATAATGCTCAAGTAGGCCAATCCCACGAGCACACCCGTCAGGATGAAGGCAGGCGCGTTCACGGTCTGCACGCCGATGAGCAGATCACCCACGGTCACCGTGACGGCCTGGATGATGACCATCAGGGCCATGAGGAGGAAGCGGCCCAAGTAGGCCTGGCCCACCGTGATGCGGTCGAAGCCCTCCTTATCGACCTCAACCCGGAAGATCACCATGAGGACGAAGGCACCAATCCACAGAGAGAGGTTAGTAAACAACGCCGCCATGGCGGAGCCGTAGCTGTCCACCGGGTACACGGTTTCGGTCTTCAGCTCGATGGGCTCCGCAAAGAATTTACCGATTTCTTCCGCGTCCAGCCCGGTGACATTTTGAACGACTTTGGAGTTCATCGCGGCACGCAGCGAGCCTACATCGCCCTGCATAGCGCGCAGGCTGTCCTGGAGGGCCAGGAGGTTGGTATCGAAATCGGACAAGGTGTCCTTCGTGGCCCGCAGCTGCTGGGCCACGCCGTCCAGGAGACCATTGGCCTCCTGCATGGTTCCCTTCTGCGCTTCCAGGGTGGAGCTCAAAGCACTCGCCATGGAGCTCAGATTGCTCATGGCACGGTTGATTTCGGGCACAGCGGTGGTCACGGTATCGCGCAGCGTCTGCGACGTGGCCTTGGTATCTGCCGCTGCCTGGTTGATGGCCTCCGCGCTAGCCTGCACGTTGTCCGCTGCGGCCTGGGTATCCTTGCTCAGCGCAGTCAGGTTCCCCACCAGCTGACGGTTGGATTCATTGCCCTCATCGAGGCGCTGGATGGCGTCATCAATTTCCTTGGCCACCTGCGGTGAGAGCGTTGCGGAATCGCGCAGGGCTTTAAGCTGCGCAATCGATTCCGCACTCGCGTCAATAGCAGTGTTCGCCCGCTGCGTGGCGTAATCGAAACGGTCACCGGCCTGGTTCAGGCCAGCTGTGACATCCGCGATGGATTCCTGCGCCTTGGCGGTACCGTCCGCCACCGCACTTGCACCACTGACGAAGGCACCGGTGGTCTGGTCGGTGAAGTCACCGATGCCCCCTTGGGCCTGCTCGACTAGGGAGGAGACCTCGGCGAGGGCGGTTTGGGCGTCGCCCAGCGCAGCACTCACATCAGCCACCGTGGACTTGGCGCCCAACGTGGAATCAGCAGCGGCGTCAAGCTTTCCCTGGATCCGCGCGAGGTTCTCACGGTTACCGTCAATCTCCTGCGCGGTCTCCCCGAACGCGGAGCTGGTGTTGTTCATCGCCCGCGTGACTTTTCGCTCGAAGTCGGTACCGGTGTCCTTGACGTTCTCCGCCGCGACGGTGGCCACCTGCTCCTTGAAGGCCGCCGTGATCTGCTTGTCCAGACCTTTGGCACCGGTATCCGTAATCTTCACGGCGATGGCGTTGTTCTTCTCGTTGACGCGGTAAACCAGTTGCGGCTGCGTGAACTTCCCGTCGAGCATGCTCACGAGGTTCTCGCTGAAGTCCTCAGGAATCGTCACCGAGGCATACACGTCTCCCTCTAAAAGGGCTTTCTCGGCTTCGTCGCGCTCGAGGAATTGCCAGCCTAGCTGGTCATTCTTTTTGAGTTTCTCAATGACCTCGCTGCCGACATCTATCTTCCCCGTCAGCTCGTTGTTAGCACCCTTATCCTCGTTGACCACGGCCACCTTGATGTTGTTGGTATGGCCGTAGGGGTCACGAAAAGCCGCGATGTTCACCCATGAATACAACGCGGGGGTGATGATAAGCCCGATGAGGATGATCCACGCCCTGGGGACGCGGCCAAGCCTGGCTACATCTCTAATAAAAATCTTCCAACTTTGGCGCACTGAAGGCAGTGTACCCGTTGAAGCTTCGAGTCTCTAACCTGCCGAAATACATAAAGTAATTTAAATAATTAACAAATAAACTTTAACATGGTTTGCCGGATCAAACCCCTGGCTTGAACATATGGCGATGAAAACTAGACTTCAAGTAGTTGAACTTTTGGTATGGAGATGCCTATGCGTAAGACCTTAATCAGCCTCACCGGCCCCGCCTTCGTTGCTGCAGTGGCTTACGTCGACCCCGGCAACGTAGCCGCCAACATCAGCGCCGGCTCCCACTACGGCTACCTCCTGGTGTGGGTACTCGTCGTGGCCAACCTCATGGCCATGTTCATCCAGTACCACTCCGCCAAACTGGGCCTAGTCACCCACCGCTCCCTGCCGGAAATCATGGGCGAGCGTCTCTCCCGCCGCGCGCGCCTAGGCATGTGGGCCCAGGCCGAGCTCATCGCCGCGGCCACCGACCTCGCCGAAGTCATCGGCGGCGCCATTGCCCTGCAACTCCTCTTCAACCTCCCCCTGTTCGCGGGCGCGCTCATCATCGGCGCGGTCTCCATCATTCTCCTCATCTTCCAGAAGAAGAACCAGTGGTTCGAGGGGCTTGTCATCGGCCTGCTCCTGGTCATCTGCATCGGCTTCCTTGCCGGCCTCGCCATCGCCCCGCCCGACCCCGCCGACGTGGCCGGCGGCCTCATCCCCCGCCTAGAGGGCAAGGACAGCATCCTGCTGGCCGCCTCCATGTTGGGCGCCACCGTCATGCCGCACGCCATTTACCTACACTCCTCCCTGACCAAGCAGCGCTACCCCGACCTGGAAATCCCCCACGTGCTGGCCGGCACCCGCGCGGACATCGCCGTGGCGCTGTCCATCGCCGGGCTCGTCAACGTGGGCCTGCTGGTCCTGGCGGGCTCGGCCCTCTACGGCGTGGACGGCACAGAGACCATCTCCGGGGCCCACACGGCGATTGCCAGCCACCTCGGCCCGCTGGCCGGCGTTCTCTTCGCCATCGGCCTGCTGGCCAGCGGCCTCGCCTCGACGTCAGTGGGCGCCTACGCCGGCTCCGAAATCATGGACGGCCTGCTTCACATCAAGGTCCCCCTACTAGTCCGCCGCCTGGTCACGCTCATCCCGGCGCTGGTCATCATCGGCTGCGGGGTCGACCCCACTATGGCACTGGTGGTCAGCCAGGCACTTCTTTCCCTGGGCATCCCCTTCGCCATCATCCCGCTTTTCCGCTATGCCGGCTCCCGGGACGTCATGGGTGAGTTCGCCGCGAAACCCTGGTCTATGGCCGTGGGCTGGACGCTTGCCGCGCTGGTCATCGCACTCAATCTCGCCCTCGTGCTCCTGCCGCTGCTCTAGGCCGCCTACAATCAGCAGCCATGATTGAAGTAGCAGCCGTCGTCATCCGCAACCCACAAGGCCACGTGCTTACCGTGCGCAAGAAGTCCTCCACCAAGTACCAACTGCCCGGCGGCAAGCCCGAGGCGGGCGAGGCGCTTGTCGACGCCGCCCTGCGCGAAGTTGCCGAAGAAGTAGGCCTCACCCTCGACGCCGAGAGCCTCAACAAACTCGGCACCTTCGACGCTCCCGCCGCCAACGAACCGGGCGAGGTCGTCGTCGGCACCATCTTCACCTACACCCGCACCGTCACCACCGACGAACCCCACGCCGCCGCCGAAATCGGGGACACCGCCTGGGTCAACCCAGCAGCCCCCGACCGCGAGCTTGCACACCTGCTGCGCGACCGCGTCTTCCCCACGCTGGCCTAGCGCCAACTGTCAACACTTCGGCGTCATTGACCTCGAAACCATCAAGAGCTACCCTTTTGAACATGTTCACTGAACACGTTCACTCATCGCGCTCGGCCGCCAAAGCTGGCACCGTCAGCAAGGTCCTAGCCACCGCCTACGAACTCTTCCTCACTCAGGGCTACGCCACCACCAGCATCCGGACTATCGCATCCGAAGCTGGCGTTAGCGTGGGAACCGTCATGGGAGTCGGCGACAAACAAACGCTGCTCATCCGCACCATTGGCCAACACATTTCAGAACTCCACGATGACATCCGGGGACAATCCGATAGCCTTCTCGATGTCCTGAGACCTTTCCTCCAGATGTTTACCGGCCACGAAGAGCTCTCCCGCGCCTTTGGCGCAGCACTCATCCAACAAGGCAATCAAGGCGAAGCGCTCACCGCACTCAAAACGCTCCTGACCGATGAAATCACCCTGCGACTCGGCACCAGGCTCAGCAGCGCCGATGCGGCCGAGTACGCCGACCTGCTGTACAACGTCTACCTCGGCTTACTCATCGGCTGGGCCGCCGGAATCTACGACACCGAGCACCTCACATCCCAAGCCGCCTCATCGATCGAACGCCTCAACACCGCATTCGGAGTAACCCAATGATCCTAGAATCTTCCCCAGCCTGGCCCTCCCTTCTACTAGCAGCCATTCTGCTTGGCGACGCCGCCCTCTCCCTCAAACCAGTCCCCTTCATCGAAGCCTGCCTCAGCGGCGTCAAACTCCCCAAGGACTGGTGGTGGGCGCTCATTGTCATCAAGTGCCTCGCCGCCGTAGGACTCATTGCCGGCCTCTGGTTCCCCGGCGTAGGAATCACAGCCATGATTGGAGTCATCGCCTATTTCTGCGCGGCCGCAGCAGCCCATGTCCGCGCCCACTTCCTCGGTAGCGCATTCTGGATCAACTGCTTAGGCATGCTCGCATTCTCCATCGGAGTACCGATCCTGACGCTCGCACTGACTTAAGACACCAGTCAACCATTCACGGCTTCCAGAAGGAAGATGCATCATCGCACCTATTGATTGATGACTTGATGCTTTCTACCCTAAAGGTATGCACACCAGGATAAACCTCCCCTCCTTCGATTGCGGCGGACCAGCTCTAGTTGATCTCAGCGACAAAGAAGCCGTATGGGCGGTGCTCGATGATCATTCCTGATGTCAACATTCTCGTTTATACCTTCCACTCCGCAGCACCACAACATAAACCCGCTCAGCAGTGGTTAAGTGGTGCGCTGAATCGGCATGAAACAATTGGGCTCCTGGATGTTGTGGCAACGGGCCTTGTTCGAGTTATGACCAACCACAAGCTATTCCACAAACCACTAACCGCCCAGCAAGCACTGACTGCACTCAATACCATTTTAGCGGCCCCAAACGGGCACTCTTTTGAGCTCCAGCCCAGGGACCTGGACAACCTTCACTGAACTGGTGCGCTTGCACAAGCTTAAAGCCAGCGACATCCCTGATGCCTGGATAGCCGCGTCCGTAATAGAAGAAGAAGCAACCTTACTGAGCCAAGATCAGAGCTTTGCCCGCTTCCGAGAGCTGCGCTGGCACCCGCTTCTAGAATGACAACAACAAACGCAGATCCCGAGCCACCGGTGAACGATGACTAGGGTTCTATAAGTTGAAGCAGCGAAATCAAGCAATCAATAAACCGACAAGCCCTCGACTAAAGCGACAAAATTAACGCACTCTAAAACTTCTCGATGTTAGGACAAGGACTAGTATTGAGGCATCTGCCGATGGCGCTACGTCCGCCGACTAACAAAATACACTCGGCAACAACCAACACCGTCCAAATCCGACTCGTCGCTAGCGCAGGAAGTCGTTGAGCAGATTCCGCCTCCTCTTTTGCGTAGCAGCTGCAACTAGTCGTTAGATAAAGCGGAAAATCTCCTAGCAAACAGGCTGTGTAATTTAACCATTTCCTTTACACTCATTAGAAGAAGAGTCTTCAGAGAGTTTTTCCTCCAGGAAAGAAAGCGGCGTGATAGTAGTATCCCCTTTCCCATTGCCGCCTTCAATGAGGGCCACCAATTCTCCTGCAGGATTATAGACAGGGGCGCCTGAATCCCCAGGTTTTGAAGTCATTTGAGCCTTTAGAGTTCGCGCCTGATATTCTCTCCCATTGATGGAAAATGCCTCACAATATAAGTTCTTGTCGTTGACAACCCCATCAATTCTCCCTCCGAGAAAGGTTTTTGCAAAAATAGCTGAAGGTATTTCGATACTTTTATCACTAATTTTATCAGCCCGAAGAACGTAATCTACCGGAGGATCAAGAAGTATTTCTGAAACATCTATCCCTTGGTTACTCCACAAGTAGTTTTCACCAATACTTCCAATACGCCTACCTTTCGAATACACTTCATCCGCACTTTCACCACAATGACCGGCAGTCAAGGCCCGCTGCTGGGAAATGATAGTCACAGAACACGTCACCGCCCCTCGGGGAGGACCCACCTGCACCTCATCTCCACTTTCAATATATGAAAGAGGATCGAAATTCCTCTGTTGAGCAGTAGATATTGATGAAGCCGTGGCCCCAAAAGATACGCTAGCCAGAAAGAAAAGAGCTAGCCTGCCTACTATAGAAATAGTATTTTGTTTCATAACTTAATAAATAATCAATCTAAAACAGAGGCAGGCCCGCTAAAATACCCACCTCTGCTCAGATATTTACTTCTTCCCAGATGGAACAAACACAAGGAAAATGACCAAAATTGCTAGAGCAATCGTGACCCCATACGGCCACTGAAGTTGAGCGGAAAGCATCATCAATAAAACGCCCACAGTGGCCAATATCTTTTTCCACATATTTTACTCTCCAGAACCATTTCTATTCTTGCCAGGCGGCAGATTCTCTTGGACTGTTATCTGAACAATGCAGAAACATCCATATGGCAAAATTCCAATTACCTTTCCCTAAACCCCTTTCTGTTTAGAGGAAGGATAATTTATTGAAAACCAACCCGCTGAGGATATGCATTATGTGTGAAAGCGCCAGCCACAATCGAACCAATGCCATAGTCTGCATACATACCACCGGGCGCAAGACCAGCAATAGCCCCTCCAGTAGCTAGGATTTTGGAAAGAACTGGCTCGGGAATCCAGACTCCAGCGATTGTGACACCGCCACCCACCCGGTTAATCGTCGTTTTAGACAGTAGCACCCTCACATAAGTCCCATGGAATTCAATTCCATTCCGACCCTCTTGAAAGTATGGATCAATGTCATCATCATCAGCGCTCGAAATCTTCGGCCCTTTTTCCCAGAAAGTTATCGAGTCTCCCGCCACCTTCATCTCAAGGTTACTATCAGCCTTGGCCTCGCTGATCCTTTCGTTCTGAGTCTCTACTTCATTTTTGATTTCTTGCAGTTCCTTTTGCGAAAGAGCGCTTTCTGCCTCTCTAGCAATCGCGAATTGGTCTCCCTGAAGGAAAACATAGGAATCTGCTTTTTCCGCAACTTCTGAGGAAACAGAAGACTGAGAGGCATTATTCTGAGTCGACTCAGCGAGGTCAGTCTCAGTACCGGCACTAGCATTGACTGGTGCAAAAACTGTTGCTGCCGCAACCAGCACCACTAAACGCGTAGATTTCTTGAGACGATACATGTCCATAATCCTTTCTAGAAAAGATGGCTGAAAATCGGACACCCCTAGAGTTACATCCAGTAGGGATAATTGGAAGCAAAAGATGTAAAATGTAGACTATTGTATAAACTTCCTCAAGATTTGTTGCGAGGGCGCACAAGAAGGCATATAATCCCTCCCCTTCCCCGCAAACCCTAGTCTTTTGAGACTCGGGTTAACCAGCGCCCCAAAGACTGGTGGTGGGCGCTCATTGTCATCAAGTGCCGCGCAGCCACAGGAGTCATCGACGGACTCTGGTTCCCAAGCGTAGGAATCGCATCCATGTTTTGAGTCATCGCATATTTCTGCGCAGCCTCAGCAGCCCGTGTCCGCGCCCACTTCCTCGACAGTGAATTCTGGATCAACTGCTTAGGCATGCTCGCGCTCTCAACCGGTGTATTGGTCCTGCCGCTAGTGCTGAATTAGGCGACCAAAAATTCTTCGGAACCACCCCTGCCCCATTTCGCCATCAAGCACATTCGCCCGATATTTACTTCTTTTTCATCCCCCACCTCACTATGCCGTTCGTTGCTTTGGGAAGTGGCTGAGGGGAATAGCACTCATGAATTTTGGAAAGAACAAAATATTCGGACAAAGTTCTCATCGGGATCGATGTTCGCGTTACTTTCCACATCCCAAATTGGCTCTTTTAGTAACTCCATGACGCTCCCAGCCAGCACAGATTAAGGTCAGCGCCTTCATTCTAAGTTCCCTGCTCACGGGCTGTCGGCATACGAAGGAACTGAAAACGTAAAATCCCGAGCCACCGGTGAAACGATGACTCGGGTTCTGTAGTTTGCGGAGACGAGAGGGGCTGAACCCCCACACCACTCCCATGCAGGTCAAAGGCTACTTTTCAAACATCCACTTGCGGGCTGTTGCGTAATTGTTGCGTAACGGCCAATAGGAAACACCAGGAAAGGGCCACCATGACCACCCCACAAACCACCACCAGCCCGGCGCGCCGGGCCACTGGCACGCCACGCTTGCGGCATCTCATTCACCACATCGAACCACACGGGGTAATCCACACTCTATGCGGTCAACGTCTCTACAAGCATAAGGGTGCCACCACCGGGGCGCACACCAATAAACAGAACTGCTCCGCTTGTGATGCCGCTGCAATCCTCTACGAGGTGGCACTGTGAGCATCCAACAACTCAACGAGGCCATGCAGCAGCTGGAGGTCAACATGCACGCGCTGGAGGGCATCAACCAGCAGTGCCAGAACTGCACCCCATCCGAATACCAGCGGCTAGACCAACAGGCTTTGCGAATCATGCGGGCGAACACGCGCCTAACCCGGACCATCCGCAACCTCACCAACGAGCTAACAGGGGCACCACAATGAGCACGCACCAACTACCCACAGCAGACCAACCAGACAACTACACCGGCATCTGGAACCGGCACCGGGTGCGCTACCTCTACGCAGACACCACCACCGGCCTATGGCACCTATGTGTTGGCACACCCCACGAGGGCAGCTACTGCACCCACATGAACCCCATGCGGTGTGTTGACCTAGCCGGGGTCACGCTCCACTACAGGCGCGGTGGCTACATCATCGTGCCCCGCGACGGGCTACCAGTAGGCAACCTCATGCCAGACTCTTTAGCGCGACGCTGCCCCATGACCTACGAGGAACAACACCTAGAGGTGTGCCCCAACTGTTTAAGCATGGCAGCAGTGCAAGCAGAGATGTTAGGCCAACGCGCCTACCCGCTCAGGCGGCTGTTAAACGAGTTGGAGCGTACCAACACCCCTAGCCGGTAAGTTCATCGCCTTAAACGGCGATATTGAACAGGCAAAACGCGGGAGGTTCGGGTAATCTCCAACTGTAGGAAACGGGGACGGCCCGGCGGGGGCGTTCGGGGGGAATCGCCACACAGCACCGGGCCTCACCATTCACACCGGGGGGATAGTGAACGGCTACGGGCAGTTTCCCACAGACATGACAGGCGCGCCACTGAAGCGGTGCGTGGGGCTCATGACCATGCACCGCAGTTGTGGTCATCATGCCCCTAACTGTTTGGTTTGAACCGTGGTGCTCATCACCACGGTTGCCGGTTCGCGTTTCAGACGCAACCCCGCAACTTTCCGGCACCCTGAAGAAAGTTCCCACAGCACGGGCCAGCGGGGGGAGTCGCCCGGCCACCTCCAGATAATTCAGGCACCCCACCACTCCCACGAGGTGTGGAGAGAGAGACGGCATGACTCACAGCAGACGGGGCGGAGTCAGGCAGGGCAACGGCCTTAAGAAAACAGGTGGCACCATACCAACGCCGAAATTCTGAAACCCGTACACTTTGCGGCCCCCATTGCCTTCCGGGGCATTCTTATGGGGCAGGGAGGGGCATCCCCCAGGGTGCCGTTTCTGATAAAACTCCAGACCCGTCCACGAGTGGAGCAACAACGCTTTCCGGCGGTGCCAGCGGCCAGGGGCGGGACAACTCCCCTGCCTTCCACTAGCCCACCTTCCTGTGACTGTGTTCAACGAGGTCACGCAAACTTTTGGCCTGTGTGTAAAAAATCCTCGTGCTCGGCGTCATGAGGGTAGGGGCACGCTGGGGATACGGCCTAAGATTCTGGACACCCAGCCTACTTCCAAATAAACGCCGTGGTGGTGTCGCTCGGGCACCAGGGCGCGGGGCTGGTGTTCCACCATGAGCGGTAACAGGTGACTGTAGTCCGGCTAGTTATCGTGGGTACATGTTTGTTAGCAGGCGCTACACTCCCCCAGCACCGCTATGCATAATCTGGAAACATCATGCACCAATCTGACATAATATAGATTATCGGACAACATACAATGCAGCGCTACGCATACACCTGCACTACCTGCATAAACAGCTGCATAGAACAGATGCTGCCGTGCACGTTATCGTTATCGTCTGCCTAGTGTCATGCTCCTGCTTGTGTTGCTAGACTGCACCACATGGAAGAATACACCACATGGCTCAGCACTATCACCACAGACAGTGCACGCACCATTGCTAAAGCCACCGGCCTATCTCACACCACAATCAGCAGGGCAGCAGACAACACCAACCCCCCACCGACTGTGGTGGTTGCCGTGGCACGCGCCTATGGTGCCAACCCTGTTACAGTGCTAGCCCGCACGGGGCTGCTCACTACAGCAGAGGCGGAACCATTTAGCGGCGCTCACGAGTTGCGCACGGTGCCTAGCGCGGTGCTGCTCCAGGAACTGCTCAGGCGGGAAGTGGAGAGCAGCTAACCACCCTCCACGCCCCGGCGCTCACGCAGGTTCAGGGGCCGGTAGGTCACAGGGCGTGCGTGCGTGTGGCGCTTAATGGGGTGTCCTATGTGTCCTATGCAGGTCAGGGCCTATTTTCGGGGTGTCCTATGGGGTGTCCTGTAGGTGTCCTATGTGTCCTATATGGGGTGCGGATAGGACAGATAGGACAGGGGTAGGACAGGGCGTAGGACACCCTAGAAACATGCCTCTACCTGCACAGGACAGGTAGGACAGGTGTTTCTAGCTCACGCGGTGGCGCATACCCTCCAACACGAGGTGAAAACTAGGGCCACGTTCAACAAGTTGTGCGCCTGTATCAGTCTGGGAGAAACGCACGGCCTCCATCTCATCCAGGACAGCAGCGGCCCGCTTCATAAGCGGCCTATCCCTACTGGCAAGCGTCTGAAGGAATTGCGTCCAGTTGGCAGGCGGGGCACCATCGTCTACCGCATCAACGAGGTCTAGGGCGCGTAGTTGAAACTTCTCAAACTTACGTTCATCCCGCGCCCGCTTCTCTTCTTGCGCAAGTTCCTTACGCTCCAGGCGGTCAACCTCCTGCTGTATCTCTTTGTCTTTCGAGTAGCTAGCAGCAAACGCCTGCACCTTATCGGAGTAGTCCATTAGCACCCCTGCGCGCCTCCAGTCATCCATGCTCACACTGGCACTAGATCGCAATAGGGCTAGCCCGGCGGCTACCTTGCAGCGTGTCTGTGTGCGGTGGCCTGTGTTGGAACCAGAGACACCATAGGCGGCTAGTAGGTGGGACTGTTGCCACACGTACTGCTTCACCTTCTCAGGGAAGGACACGGGTGTTCCACTAATGACCTGTTGGGGTGCCAACACACTCTTAAGGCGGGTGGTGTTCTCCGGGCGCTCAGGCAACTTTCCGGGGTCTAGTAGTTCCGTCCACACGAAACGGTGCCTAAACCCGTCATCCTCACCATCCAACAGCAGGTGCGCTTTATCAGGCTGTGCAGCAACCCATAGGCCTGCTGTGTAGCTGCCTTCCTCAATCACCACTACTTGCCCCTTGTTGGTCACGCCCAACGAGTTGCCACTGTAGATGTCCAGCAGGGTGCCACGGAGTGTGGAACCTTGCCGTGTCAGGCGGGTGTGCAAGGTGCCCACTTCAGAGGCTTCAAACAGCACCGGGCGGGCAGTGCTCAGGCCTTCCGGTGGTTGGAGTGCTTCAGTTACGCCTTCACCACTGCCCAGGTGTATCGACACCGGCTTAAGCGGCGTATCCGCGTCAAAGACATGCACACTGTTGCGCACCAGGCGCATAAGGCGATCTTTACCCGCGCCGGGCTTGCCTAGCAGCACAATAAACAGGTTCATGCTGCCCCGGCCCATACCGGCATCGAAACCAACGTTTCCCGGCATACAGGCCAACACGTATTGCACTACAGCCAACAGGAAGGCCACCGGCGGGGCACCGTTAGCGCGGGCGTGCTCACGCACTTTCTGCACCGCGTCACCTGCCCCATCAAACAGGTCATGCTCCAGGCGCTCCCATCCGTCATAGTCGAGGGCACCAGTCATCTTTGCGGGCCTATCCACGGCGGGCACCTCCCCATGCTTTATCGGGTGCGTCTGTGCGCGGGCCTATGGGGTCACGGTGCCCACTAGGCAACGGCGGCATCCTTAAAGCAGCCTCACGGCGGCGGGCGGCAGCTTCCCTATCCTCTAGGGCCTGCTGTTTCTCGTTGAGTTCATCAACCAGGCGGTAATCAACATCTCCCATTACGCCACCTCCACCCCGGCGCGCCGGGCTACACCCACGAGGCCATGTAGGCGGCTCAGGCAGCGGGTTATCTCTTGCGTGCTTGCCGTGGCTGTGGTCAGGCAATCCTCCCCTACAACCACAAGGGCGCGCCTTAAGCGGGCCTGCTTCATACCTGTGGCTAGCTGTTCCACATCGGGCCACGCGGGCGGCAGGTATGCCCCGGCGGTCACAGCAATCAGGGCGCGGGCTACTGTGTCCTGCTGGAGAGCACCGGCCTGCTGGAGATGCTGCTGTACCCGCTCAGCAGATACGGGGGCATCACCACAGCCTGCCTCCACGAGGGCGTGGGCACAGGCCACCACAGCAGCGAACACAGTGTGATTATGCGGGGCATGGAAGTCATGCGGAACGAGGGTGTTGGCCAGGGCGATAACACGGGTAGCGGGTGCGCCAATCAGACCACGGATTAAGCCCTGCTCTAGTAGTTCCGGGCTGGTTGTGCTGGTATCGTCAAAGGCGATAACGCCGCCACCTGCATTATCGTCTTGCACCTGCCCTTGCACCGGGCGGGTGCTTTGCTTTGTGTCGGTCACTTAGTTGTCACCTCCGTCCAAAGCGGTGAGCGTGGGGCGCGTGGCACGCTGTTTCTTCCACTCTGCATATCGTTGGTTGTGCTCTCGGTGCTGCTGCAATTGCTTGTTGTCAGTCTCGTTTGGTGCCATGAGTACAGCCAGGCGGTTGTATCCCAGTTCCTCATAACTCCCAGGTTCCGTGTGAATCGGGTCACCAGGCTGGAGATAGTCGAGTCCGACGTATGCAATCACAGGCCTGCCGTTGCTATAGGTCTTAGGGCCTTTGAGCACCTTTATTCCTCCCCCGTGGTTTGTGCCAACAGTGAGCAGTCCGAGGTCACGGAGGGCGTTATTCATCTCTGCGCAGAGGTCACTAAAAGGCTGTAGTAGCGCGTCCCACTCTTCCGGAAGTTCCGGCCCAGGTTCATCTTCTTCTTCTTCCCACGGCCTGTACTCGTAGTGCGTTTCGTAGTAGAGCTCTTCAAGTTCACGGGACATCTCTAGCCAGAGCGGCTGTGCGCGATATGCGAAGTAGAGCAACCAATCTTGTGCGGTAGGTTCCTGCATTACGCTGCACCTCCGCTCCACTTGTTGGTGGGGGTGAACAGCGCGGCTACGTCTTCAGGCTTCAGGCGGATAGCGCGGCCCATGCGGTACGCCACGAGACGGCCCTCCGCGATATAACGGCGCAAGGTGCGGGCGCTTATCTGTGTGCGCTCAGAGGCCTGCTGAAGCGTAATCAGTTCAGGTAGGGCAGACGCTGGTTTTTGGACAGTCATCCGGTTCAACTTTCCCCATGCTTTAGGCATGGCAACTAGCCCCAACGAATCGGGCACTTGTTGCACTCCAGGCCATTTAGCCTGTCATGGGTAGTTGAAACTCCACCATCCCCCGTTTATCCGCACGCTAACCTTGTCGGTGACTTGTTCAATCCCTTACGGCGGCTTGCTTTAGTAGACGGGTCGCACTTGCAAGCTGGATAGTTGTCAGCATACACCAACCGGGGCCATGTGCGGCCAGAAACTACATTCCTAGTAGACGGCGCAGGTTAGAGTACTCAATCTCACGCATCCCACCGTTAAGCGCCTGTTGGACAATGGGCAGCAGCTTCTCAGCTCGAATCGAAAAATCAGGGAACTGTATATGCGGCCCATCCTGCCTAATTGTGCGCGGCCTGCGCTCCCGCTTCTCCGTTTCAGCCATCACTTTGAACCTATATTCATCAGCAGAGCTTGCATCCACGATATGAGGGCGGTTATCGGCCCTAAGAGACTCTCCCCCTCCTACTATCTCCCGAACCAAATATCCATCTGCGTCCCTCACCCACGTATACAACTTGCCCACATTCAAATCCCCTAGAATGCGGTCACCATCCGTAACCCGCAACGTCCCGACAAACGACCTGTCACGATATCGCTCAGATTTTTTCTTAGCCATTACGCTGCACCTCCCAGGGTTGCGTTAACTTTCTCCATCAACGAGGTTGTGCGCCCGGCACGAACCTTCATGTACACATCCAAAATTGTTGCCACATCGTCCTGCCCCAACAGAGTGCCAATCTCTTTCAAGTGCGCGCCCTGCTCAGCCAAACGAGTAATCAACCAGTTACGCCCACAATGCGGATCAATATCGTCACACACCCCGGCCTTCTCTTTCGCACGGGCAAGGGCACTGCGATAACTCGTGTCCATCATCAACTGCCCCGTGTTGGTGGTGGTGAACAGGCGGGCGCGACGGGTTCCAGCAGCAGTACGCAACACAGTTGACTCAGCAGGCACATACAGGGCCAGGTGCTCCAGGAAGTAGGGCACATCCGCACTCATAATCGGCACCTCACGGTACCCCGCTTTAGTCTTAGGCGGCTGCACCTCCATGTGGTTGCCTCCACCATCCGTAATGCGCTGTGCGTTCTGCTTTACATGCACACTCACACGCGGCATCCACGGGGCGGGCAAGTACTCCACGTGAACATCCTCAGCCTCCAGGGCCAGGGCCTCACCAATCCTCAACCCGTGGTGAAGCACGAGGGAGGTTAGGGCCTTATAGCGGGCAGGCATGTGCTTCAGAATTGCCTTAAGCTCCCAATCTTCCGGCAAGTACTTTTCTTTAGTGGCCACTTTCTTGCCAGCGTCTGGAACATCGACCGGGTTAACGGTGAGCATCTCACGGCGCACGGCTTCAGCACACGCGGCCTTAAGGCGCTTATAGGCCTGCTGGTTAATCGTGCGGGCCTTTGGATAGCAGCGCTGCACACCATCCCACCAGCGGTACACGTCTGCTTTAGTCAGCTCCACCAGGCGCACATCCTTCAGGTGGCACACGTCCACATCGTCCGCGCCTGAGCCATACGGCTCAGTAATCCGCACGCGGGTAACGCGCCTGTAGTTCTGCATGGTGGACTTACGGGGCGGCTCAGGGCGCTGCTCCAGCAACTCGTGAAACCTATCCATCCACTCCCCCACAGTCTCCGCGCTTATCTCTTCTTGCACGCGGCGTTGCTTTGGTGGTGTCCACTCTTCTAGGTCAATCAACTTACGTTCTTTTGCCAACCAGCCACGAGCGTCTGTGCGCGTCTCGAATGAGCGACCGGGGGTGTGCCTAGCCCCATCCGGGCCTGTGTACTGTGCGGTGAACCTCCGGCCCTTCTTGCGGACAGTTCCCCAATCGCTACGAGTGCGGCGTGTGCGTGCCATGTCTTATGTCCCTTTTTCGTGGGGCCAGGTCTTGCGCAACTGTTGCGTAACTGTTGCGTAGTGAGTGCTACTAGTGGCAACTCATGGCCACCTGTGGCAACATAGTATCATGCCAATGACCAGCACAGATACAACAAAACCCCCGGTGAACACTCACCAGGGGAAATGCTGTTTGCGGAGACGAGAGGATTTGAACCTCCGGACCTACGCAAGTAAGTCAACTCCTTAGCAGGGAGCCCCATTCGGCCGCTCTGGCACGTCTCCAGCGATTCGCAATGAATCGTCCATCACTCTACCTGAGCGCTTCCCCTAGGGACAAAATGGGGCTTCCCTATTCTTTCCCTGAAGCGCCGCATGCAGCTTAAGGGCAACGTAGAGAGCCGCGCAGCGCCAGCCATCATCCAGCACGCCGGGCCCGAGAATCTCACGGACGCGGTCGAGGCGATAGTGCAGCGTGGCGCGGTGAATGTAGAGTGCAGCGGCGGTCGCAGAGACGTTGCGGGAATGCTCAAAGTAGGTCAGCAGGGTCTGCCAGTAGGAGTTGCGAGGGTCGTCGAGAAGCACGGCGGCATCCGGGCTCATCTCCACCACCGTTGCTTGGGTCAGCTCCCACCCGCGCAGCAGCCGCCACGCACCGGCCTCCTCCCAGCGCAGCGAATCCTGGCCGCAGAGTTTGGCCACGTCCGCCATGAGTCGCGCCTGCGGGGCCGTCGGCGCCGAGCCACGCGCCACCACCTCAGCGCCGGTGACAAGCGCGGCACTCTGCAGCTCCTCCATGAGAGCCTCGGTGTCCTTGTCATCGCGGCGGCACTCAATGAGCACGAGGGAATCATGAGAGTCCGCGACCAAAAAGGGCCGGCGCACCAACGGGCGGGCAAGTTCCACGGCCACCGCACGCTGATCGCCTTCCACCAGCACGCGATGCACGGTCAGCTCGCCGTCGGAGGGTAAGAGATCGCGCTCCCGGGCACCCGCCAGCGCGGCCGGATCACCGGTGAGCACCTCGCGGGCCAGCTCCCCGAGCTGCTGGGCGCGGGCGGCGAGGGGAGCATCGCGTTCGTCGATAAGCCTGGCCAGCGGAGCTGTTAGCGAACCGAGGCGGACCAAGGGGGCGTCGCCCAGCGCGGGCTCATCAATAACCCACAAATAACCCACCAGCCGGTCTTCGTGCCGCAGAGGGATAACCACGCGGGGCAGCATGTCATAGCGCGGGTTGGCGGGCAGGCGTACCGGCAGCACAGCCTCCTGGATGCCGAAGCTGAGCATCCACGGGATGGGCTCCGGGGGCGGGGTGCGATTAAGAATTGAGGCCGCCCGGTTCTTATCGATGGCACCGATTTGCGCACTAGCCGCAATCACCGCGATGGCGGGGGTGGTCACCTCAACGGAGCGCTGCAGGATCTGGGCGCATTCGTCGACGATATCCTGGATGCTCGTCAGCTGCGGGGGTGTCACTTTTGACATATGTCAAAGATACTTCCGAATATTGTCTAGTGACAAACAAAACTGTGGTGCGTCATAATCTCCTACAGTTCAATGACTCACGTCACAGATATACGTTCATGAAGGGCGTCTACATGACCACAACCAACAATTCCGTCAGGGCACAGGACGTTGTCGCCAGCGACAACGCCAGTGCAGACGACGGCCTGCAGCGCGGCATGAAGTCGCGCCACCTGCAAATGATCGCTTTTGGCTCGTGCATCGGCACGGGCCTCTTCTTGGGCTCCGGCGCCTCCATCCAGGAGGCCGGTCCCGGCGTTATCGCCGCCTACGCCATCGGCGGCTTCATCATCTTCCTCATCATGCGCATGCTCGGTGAAATGGCCGTGGAGCACCCCGTCGCCGGCTCCTTCAGCGCCTACGCCCGCGAATACATCGGGCCCATCGCTGGCTTTGTCACCGGTTGGAACTGGTGGTTTACCACCATCGTCGTCGGCATGGTGGAACTCACCGCCGCGGGCACCATCATGGACTTCTGGTTCCCCGGCATCCCGCACTGGCTCACCGCCCTCGTCGCGCTCGTCATCGTCACCGCCATCAACCTGGTGCACGTCGGCGCCTTCGCCGAGGCGGAGTTCTGGCTCTCCCTCATCAAGGTCGTCGCGCTCATCCTCATGATCGTCGTCGGCGCGGCCATCGTCTTCGGCCTCACCCCGGAGCCCGCCCTCGGCTTGAGCAATATCACCGAGCACGGCGGCTTCTTCCCCAACGGTGCCGCCGGTGTGCTCTTCTCCCTCGTCGCCGTAATTTTCTCTTTCGGCGGCATCATCTCCATCGGCACCGCCGCGGGCGAGGCGCAGGATCCCGCCAAGAGCCTGCCCAAGGCCATCAACAACGTCATCTGGCGCATTCTCATCTTCTACGTCGGCGGCATCGGTATCATCGTGCTGCTCGCTCCGTGGAATGAACTCGATACTTCCACCTCACCGTTCGTCCGCGCGCTGAGCACCCTGGGCATTACAGCCGCCGCCACGGGCCTCAACCTCATCGTGCTCGTCGCCGCCGTCTCTGTGTTCAACACCATGACCTTCTCCGGCGCACGCATGCTGCGGGATCTTTCCCGCGGCGGCCAGGCCCCGCCCTTCTTCAACTCCGTCAGTGCCAAGGGCGTACCGGTGCGCGCATTGCTCTTCAACTCCCTGCTCATGGGCTCGGCGGTACTGCTCAATTTCCTCTTCGAGGGCAAGATCCTGATTGTTCTCCTCGCCATCATCGTTGGCGCGGAGCTCATCTCCTGGTCCGCCATCGCCCTTGCACACCTGAACTTCCGCAAGCGCTGCCCTAACGCCGCCTTCCGCGCGCCCCTCTACCCCATCGCTAACTACCTGTGCTTGGCCTTCTTCGCTCTTGTCATCGCTTTGATGTTCATGCTGCCCGACTACCGCACCGGCGCCATTGTCCTACCCTGTTGGGTTGTGACCTTGGCCCTCATCTGGCTGGGCAAGAAGCGCCACGACGCACGAACCAAGTAGAAAGGACCCTCTCATGCAGACCACCATTGGTGATTTCATCCTGGACCGCCTCAAAGCCATCGGCATTACCGAAATCATCGGCGTTCCCGGTGACTTCAACTTGAGCTTCCTCGAGCAGATTGAGGCCTCCGAGGGCATCCGCTTCGTCGGCGCCTGCAACGAGCTCAACGCCGCCTATGCCGCCGACGGGTATGCACGCCAGAAGGGCGTGGGCTGCCTGCTCACCACCTATGGCGTGGGCGAGCTTTCCGCACTCAACGGCATCGCTGGTGCCCGCGCTGAGCACGTCCCGCTAGTATCCCTCGCCGGCGCGCCGCCGCAGTACGCGACCGAGTTCCGCTGGAACCTGCACCACTCGCTTGCCGACGGCGACTATGCCAACATGCTGGATTCCTTCGCGCCCTTCACCGAGGTGGCCACACGCGTGTCCCCCATGAACGTGGTCGAGGAATTCGACCGTGCCCTGCACACCTGCCTGCGCGAAAAGCGCCCGGTCCACATCCAGATTCCTTCCGATATCACTCACCTGACCATCGAGGTCCCCGACGAGCCTTTCTCCACCGAGCTCGCCCCCTCCGATCCGGAGCGCCTGAACGCCGCTGCGGACTACGTGCTGGAGCACCTCGCGAAGGCCAAGGACCCGATCATCCTCATCGACCAGGACACCAACCGCCACGGTTTCACGGAGAAGTTCCGCGCCATCATCGACAAGGCCCAGCTGCCCTACTCCCAGCTCTCCTCCGGCAAGGCCATCCTGTCTGAGCGCCACCCGCTCTTCATCGGCACCTATAACGGCGCGGCCTCTGCCCCGGGCGTGCAGGAGCGCATCGAAAAGTCCGACTTCCTAGTCACCACGAACCCGCGCTTCATCGAGGTCAACTCCGGCTCCTTCACCCACAACCTGGCCGACTCCCGCGTCTACAACTTCGGCGACCAGCACCTCAACGCTGACGGCGAGTTCTTCGTGGGCATTAATACGCTGGAGCTTCTCGACGTCCTCCTCGACCGCATCCCGGAAGCGGAGGAAACCGCAACCAAGGAATTCCAGCCCGAGCCCTTCGCGCCGAACCCGGATGCCCCGCTGACCCAGGAGCGCATCTGGCCGCAGATGCTCGGCTTCATCCAGGAAGATGACGTGGTCATCGCCGAAGCCGGCACCTCCAATATTGGCCTGGGCCAGCAGCGCATGCCCGAGGGTGTGCAGTACATTAACTCCACCATCTGGGGTTCCATCGGCTTTACCCTGCCGTGCGTGCTGGGCTCGCAGCTGGCCAACCCCGAGCGCCGCCACGTCCTCTTCATCGGCGATGGCTCTTTCCAGCTCACCGCCCAGGAGCTCTCCACCATCCTGCGCCAGGACCTCAAGCCCATCATCGTGCTGGTCAACAACGATGGCTACACCATCGAGCGCTTCATTCTGGGCATGGAACGCGAGTACAACGAGATCCAAATGTGGGATTACACGGCGCTGCCGAAGGTGTTCATGAAGGACACCACGATGGAGTCCTACGTGGCCTCGACCGAAGGCGAATTGTCCAAGGCCTTGGAGGACATCGCCGCTCATCCAGAGCGCGGCGCCTTCCTCGAGGTGCGCCTCGATCCTTTCGATGCACCGAAGGGACTCCAGGCCTTCGGCCCCCAGACCGCTGATTTCGACTTCGGGCCCCGCGGCCCCCGCAACGCCTAAGGTAGAGAACATGATTCGACCAGACCTTTCCTCCCTGCCCGCCTACGTCCCCGGCAAGAATGCCGAGCACGCCTTGAAGCTCTCCTCCAACGAGGCAACTCAGGAGCCGCTGCCCGGCGCGCTCAAGGCCATGGAGACTGCTGCCGCGCACGTTAACCGCTACCCGGACATGGGTGCAGTGGAAATCCGCAAGGCACTCGCCGAAAACCTCGGTGTCACCCCAGAGCAGGTCACCACCGGTGCGGGGTCCTCCGCCATCTGCCAGCAGCTGGTGCAGATCACCTCCGTGCCCGGTGATGAGATTGTCTTCCCCTGGCGCTCCTTCGAGGCTTATCCCATCTTCGCGCAGGTCGTGGGCGCCACCCCGGTCAAGGTTCCGCTCACCGCGGATCACCGCGTGGACTTGGAGGCCATGGCGGCTGCCATCACGGACAAGACCCGCCTGATCTTCGTGTGCAACCCGAATAACCCCACCGGCTCCATCATCACCAAGGAGGAGTTCGACGCCTTCCTGGCCAAGGTCCCGAAGGACGTCATCGTGGCGCTCGATGAGGCCTACATCGAATACAACCGCAACGACGCCGTCCCGCTAGCCACCGACTATGTCCACACCCACGACAACGTCATTGGCCTGCGCACCTTCTCCAAGGCATACGGCCTGGCCGGTGTCCGTTTGGGCTATGCCTTCGGCAACGCCGAGATCATCGAGGCCTTAAGCAAAGTGGCCATCCCGTTCTCCGTGAACTCCATCGCGCAGGCGGGTGCGGTGGCCTCGTTGGCCGCCCAGAAGGAGCTACGCGAGCGCACCGATGAGACCGTTGAGCAGCGCGACCGCCTGGTGGAGCACTTCGCGGACTTTGGCGTTCCGGAGTCCCAGGCCAACCACATCTGGTTCGCCGCCGACTCCATTGCGAAGCTGGGCTCCCCGCAGGAGGTCGCCGCACAGCTCGCCGAGAATGATGTCCTGGTCCGTGCCTTCCCCGAGGGCGTGCGCATTTCCGTCACCACGGCGGAGGAAACCGAGACGCTGCTTAAGGCCTGGGACGCGGCCTTCGGTGCAGAGGGCTAGTTTCCGCGTTAGAGTGCAGTTGTGAAGACATTTATCAATTTTGCACTCAACGTCATTGCCGTCGCGGTGGCCTTCTGGGCCGTGGTAGCGATTGTCCCCGGAATCGACATCGTTCCTGCGACCACCCAGAATTTCCTGCTCATCGCGGCGGTCTTCATCATCGTCAACGAGGTCGTCACCCCGGTGCTCCGCTTCCTCGGCGCACCGCTGACCTGCCTAACACTGGGCCTCTTCGCGCTCGTCATCAACGGCGCGGTCCTACTCCTCGTCGGCGCGCTGATGGACTCGCTGGTCATCGATGGCTGGGGCGCTGCCATCATCGGCGCGATTGTGCTTGCGGTTGTCTCCGGCGTGGTGAACTTTTTCACCAGCCCGCTGCGAACTCGACATTAACCCCCAGCAAAAGGCGGGAGGACGTCGACTCGGGAGGCGTCGGCAAGCACGGCGTCCTCGGTAGCGCTCGCGCCATCCACCAGGAAGGTGCAGCGCTCCAGCACCTCCGCAAAGCTCATGCCGGCCTCGGTGCTGCCGGTATGCCGAGCACGCAACACGTCCAGCAACTCCCCCAAGGTCGCCGCCTGCGCCGTGTCTTGCGCGCGCCCCGCGGCAGCGCGGGCTGCGGCAAAGTAGTGTATATCAACCATGGTTGCCACTATGCCAGCCTCTGTGACAGGAAGGAACCCGATGCGCACCTATGAGGAACACCTCGCCGCCGTTCGCGCGGCCCTTCCGCAGCCCCGGGTGGTCTCCACTCCCCTGAGCAGCGCCTTCGGCCGCCGCGCCGCTGCGACGTACCGCGCGGAATACAACCTTCCACCTTTTGATAATTCGCAGATGGATGGTTATGCGCTTCCGACTACACACGGCGGCACCTTTACCGTCGGCCGCACCATCGCGGCGGGGGACTCCCCGGGCTCACTCCCGCAAGGCACCGCCCTGCCCATCATGACCGGCGCGAAGGTCCCTGAGGGCACTGCCACCATCGTCCCCGTCGAGCACTGCGAGCCCCCGCACTTCCCGGAAGAGGGCGCCACGGTCACTGTGCCGGCAGCCCCTGAACAGTTCATCCGCCGTGCGGGCTCCGATGTCCAGGCCGGCACAACCCTCATCAATGAGCACGCGCTTCTCGACGCCCCCTCCATCGCCACCCTCGCCTCCCAAGGCCTGACCGAGGTCCTCACCTTCGCGCCCGCCCGCATCCTCATCTGCACCGGTGGCGCGGAAATCGGTGGCACGGGCGAGGCCACCATCCCCGATTCCAATGCACCGATGCTCGCGGCCTTGGCCGCGCAATACGGCATCGAGGTAGCCGGCTTCGTGCGCACAAACGACAATCCTTCCGCCCTTCGCGCAGACCTCGCCGAGGCCGTCATTACCCACCACCCCGATGTCATCGTCACCTCCGGCGGCATCTCCCACGGAAAGTTTGAGGTCATCCGCCAAATCTTCGAAAAGGACGGCTGGTTCGGCCACGTGGCGCAGCAGCCCGGCGGCCCGCAGGGCCTGTCGCGTTTGAGGGAGGTGCCCGTCGTCTGCTTCCCTGGCAACCCCATCTCCACGCTGGTGAGCTTCCGCCTCTACTTGGCGCCCGTTCTCGGCCATGCCCCGGAGCCGTTCCAGGCCCGCCTTACTGAGCCCACCGAAGGCCTCAACAACCGCGAGCAGTTCCGCCGTGGAACTATCAGCATCTCCGACGGCACCGCCCAAGCCTCCTTCCTCGGCGGCACCAGCTCCCACCTAATGTCCCAGGCCATCGGTGCTACTGCCCTTATCCGTATCCCGGCTAACACACAGCTTTCAGCCGGCGACCTCGTGGAGGTGTTCCCGCTCTCATGACCCGACGCGCACTCGTTATTGTTGCCTCGACCCGCGCCGCCGCCGGCGAATACGAGGACCGCTCCGGCCCCATCCTGGTGAATTTCCTGCGTGAGCAGGGCTTCGATACCCCGCAGCCCCTCGTCGTCGCGGACGCCGATATCGACTCAGCCCTCGCCACTGCCTTCGCCGATGCCCCCTCGGTCATCCTCACCTCCGGCGGCACCGGCATCACACCAGATGATCGCACCGTCGAGGCGCTCACCCCACATCTTGACCGCGAACTGCCCGGCCTGGCCCATGCCTTCTACGCGCACTCGGCGGCCATCCCCACCGCGGCACTCTCCCGCACGGTTGCCGGAGTCACCGGGTCCACTTTCGCCATGGCCCTGCCCGGCTCCACGGGCGCTGCCGAGGACGGCTGCGCGGTCCTTGAACCGCTGCTCAACCACATCATCAACCAGCTGGAAGGCATCAATGAGCACTAACTACGGCCTGCTCGGCGCGCATATCAGCGCCGAGCCCATCACGGCCCCCGACATCGCTACCCCGGAAACGGGTGCTGTCGTTTTATTCGACGGCATCGTACGCAACCACGACTCCGGCCGGGGTGTGAAACTCCTTACCTACACCGCGCACCCAACCGCCCAACAGGAAATCGAGCGCGTCGCCGACGAGGTCGCCGCCGCCTTCCCTGCCGTCCGCCTCTGGTGCGCGCACCGCACTGGACCACTAGAAATCGGCGAATCCGCCTTCATCGTTGCAGCTGCCTCCGCACATCGCAAGGACGCCTTCGAAGCAGCGTCGACCTGCGCCGACCGCGTCAAGGCGGAAGTCCCCATCTGGAAAGAACAGCTCCACACCGATGACACCACCACCTGGGTAGGCCTGGAATGAGCTCACGTTATGCACGCCAGGAAACCCTCTGGGGAAGCTCCACACAGGAACAGCTTCGCTCTTCTACCGTCGCCGTCATCGGCGCCGGTGGCCTGGGCTCGCCTGCCCTGCTCTACCTGGCAGGCGCGGGCGTGGGGCGCATCCTGCTTTTCGACGACGACACCGTCTCCCTCTCCAACCTGCACCGCCAGGTCATCCACAGCACGGCGACCGTAGGCCAGCCCAAAACCGAATCCGCCGCTTCGGCCTTGAACGCCCTCAACCCGGAGTGCACCGTCGAGCAGTTCTCGCGCCTCACGCCCGATACCGCCTTAGACCAGCTGAGCGGCGCTGACCTCATCATCGACGGAACCGATAACTTCTACTCCCGCCACCTAGCCTCCTGGGCCGCCCATGAGCTGGGCATTCCGCACGTGTGGGCCTCGCTTCTGGGCTACGACGCGCAGCTCACCGTCTTCCATTCCGGTCACGGCCCAGTCTACGAGGACCTCTTCCCCACCGACCCGCAGGTGCCCTCCTGCTCGCAGGCCGGCGTGATGGGACCGGTCGTCGGCGTGGCCGGCTCCGCCCTAGCCGTCGAGGCGCTCAAGCTCCTCACGGGCATCGGCACCCCGCTCATCGGCACGCTGGGCTACTACGATTCCCTCGCCGGGACCTGGGAATACATCCCCGTGCGCGCGAACGGCGCCATCCCGGCGCGCCCCGACAACCCCACGGACATCCGCGTCATCCCGGAGGACGCCACGCTTATCGACGTCCGCACCTCCCCCGAGCGCGCCGCCTCCCTCATCCCCGGTTCGCAGCATCTTCCGCTCGATGACATCCTCGCTGGCCACAACCCGCCCCTAGACCCCGCCGACCTCGCCGTCCTCTACTGCGCCAGCGGCCTGCGCTCCGCCCAGGCCGTCGAGGCCCTGCGCGCCCGCGGCTTCAGCAACGTCTACTCGCTGCGCGGCGGCATCGACGCCTGGCAAGAGCACATCTCCGAGCTCGAGGCCGAAGCCGACGCCGCCCACCGAGGCGAGCTAGAGACCATTTCTCTTGAAGAACTAGAGGCTAAATGTGGCGTGGAAGATTAGCTTCACGCCACGCGGTGCGAAAGCCTTCCGAAAGCTAGCCAGGCCAACACAGACGAGAGTCAGCAGGTTTCTTCGCGAAGTCTACGATTAATCAGCCAGCGGGTCAGTTCCGCCGAGCTTCATTTCGAAACGCTCGTAGTCCTCTAGGTTCGCAAAGTGCCGCGAGTAAAGATCGCAATCGCGGTCTACATAACCATAGAGGGCTGGCGCGACGTCCACGATGTGCCGTACCTTCACGTCCTCACCATCGGCCTGCTCGTTCGCCATCGCTTCAACGCGTTCTCGAGCCTTCTCGTCCGACTCCGCATACACAAGATAAAAATCCTCGCGGAAGAAGCTTTGGGCAGATGAACTGGACTTCTTAGCAAGCTCCATCACGACAATTCCAACATAAGGTTCCATTGCCGGCTACTGTCCTTTCCGGTTCTTGGTCAGCTTGGGCTCGACCCTACCTGCTCACCCAGACCATGTAACGCGGAAAACTCAGCCGGTCGCCCTTTAAGCACATCTCCAATGAAGACCCATTCCGCGCCCACGGCTTCAGCAACGTCTACTCAATGCTTGTCAGCATCGATGCCTGGCAAGACCACAACGACGCATAGCCCAAACCTGCACTCAGTCTCCTCTGCCCACATGGCATCTTGTAAAAGGCGTCAACCAGAAGGTGTTTTCAGAGCCAAAAACGCCTTTTATCCCGCGCAAATGGCGTTTTTGATCCCAGAGATGCCTTTTGACAGATGCCATTTGCCAGACGCCTTTCGCAGAGGTCCTCGGCCGGTCGCCTTGTAAACTCACTGGCATGAGAAGCCGCCAGTATTACATCGCTACCGCTGTGGTGTGTGCTCTCACGCTGGTGTACATGCTGCTGCGTTGGGACTCGGTGCCCGATCCCATCCCGGTCCACTTCGATGGCTCGGGCAACCCGGACCGCTTCGAGCCCAAATCTTTCCTCAACGCAACGGTCCTGGTGTGGATCGGCGTTGTGTTCGCCATTGCGCTGCCGCTGTGCGTGCCGCCGATCTCGCTGGCTCGAATAACAATGGATGTACCGGCAGAGTCAGCTCTTCCGTTCTCCGAGGCCACGGCACAGCGCGCGGAGCTGCTCACTGGAAAGACCGCCACGTTCATTGCCCAGACAGTCCTCACCATGACGGCCTGCGTGTGCCTCACTACGGTCTGCACCGTCATTCCGGATATCCCCTTCTCGGGCTTTCTACTCGTGGCCGCGTGGATAGCCTTCACCGTGTTCACCATGATTCAGGGCGTCCGATTGACGCTGACATCTGCGAAGGCCGTGCAATCCATTCCCACCGACCATGATGAACAGGTTCGCAACACAGCACTCCGCTTTGCCGGTGGTATGGGCTTCTATAACGAGCCCACAGACCCCATGTGCATAGCTATCTTCCCCATGAATCCTTCGAAGCTGCAGATCAACACCGCGCACGAACCTGGCCGCCGCTACCTGTGGCGCATGGGCATCGCGCTTAGCGCATCCATAGCATTCTGCGTGCTCATCGACGTACTCTAGATGCATGGAGCACCTGTTTGAGCGCGCACACTCGATTCTTTCTGATGCCACCCACGTCGAGGTGTTCACCGGCGCAGGCATGAGCGCGGACAGCGGCATCGCCACATACCGCGATGCGCAGACAGGCATTTGGGAGAACGTGGATCCGGTTGCGATGGCGTCGATAAGCGCATGGCGTACCGAGCCTAAGCCCATGTTCGCCTGGTACCTTTGGCGCGCCCAGCTGGCGCAGCGGGCCGAGCCCAACGCCGGGCACCGCGCAATCGCCGCCGCACACGGCATGACGGTGACCACGCAAAACATCGATAATCTGCACGAGCGCGCCGGAAGCCAAGACGTGGTTCACCTGCATGGCTCCTTGTTCGCATTCCGCTGCACCGACTGCGATACGCCGTATGACGGCGACATCGCGTTCCCGTCGGAGCCAGTTGAGTCCATCACGCCACCCGAATGCCCCATGTGCGGTGGGCTCGTGCGCCCGGGCGTGGTGTGGTTCGGCGAGGCCCTGCCCGACGACGAATGGGCCGAGGCCGAGCGCCGCATGTCCACCGCGGACGCGCTGCTCATTGTGGGTACCTCCGGCGTGGTCTACCCCGCCGCCGGCCTGCCACAGATTGCCCACGCGCGCGGTATCCCCATCGTGGAAGTCACCCCGCAGCCCACGGACCTCTCGCCGCTTGCCAGCGTGGTGGTCACCGCCACCGCAGCGGAGGCACTGCCCCGCATATTAGCGGGGCGGATCGGATAAACAGCAACCCTCTATCCCGCGGCCCTTGCCCACCAAAATGTACAAGATGTACATTTGTTGTATGAAAACGATGTCAGTGGCGTCCAGCCAATTCCGCCAATCTCAAAGCCAAATTCTTGAAGAAGCACAGCACACGCCCGTCGCCATCACTAGTCGTGGAAGCCGGATTCGCGCTTTTGTCGTCTCTCCTTCATTTTTCGCCCGCGCAGTCGAAGCACTAGAAGATCGTGAGGATGTTCAGACCGCAGAGATTGCCCGAGGAGAAGCCGTAGAGATTTCACACGAAGACCTCAAAAAAGAACTCGGACTCACCTAATCGCCTTCTATGGCTAACTCCACTTATCACATCACCTATAAGGCATCCGCAGCCAAGGAGCTACGCAAGCTCGACAGGCCGACACAGAGGCGACTACTTGCTGCAATCGAAGACTTAGCCGTTACCCCTCGCCCGGATGGAGTAAAGAAACTAAAAGCTTCAGATGACCTGTACAGAATTCGAGTCGGACACTATCGCGTGGTTTATGAAATCATAGACGGAAAACTCGTGGTGCTCGTCCTGCGCGTTGCTCACCGACGAGATGTTTACCGGAAATAGGCAAAATTCCTCTCAGATAAACAAAACCGGTTCCACCCTGCCAGAAGGTGAATACTCCACTTCGATCGGAAGATAGTTCTTACACATCTAGATCGATGTCGTGCTCCTTAGCCTTTCCGTCCAGTACTTGCTCGTAAGACTCCAATTGTTGCGACCGGCTATTTGGTAGCAGTGT